>JALOTT010000015.1 GCA_025457745.1 Verrucomicrobiota bacterium | reverse complement strand
TTTCATCCGACAAACCGATTTTGAGAATTCGTGCTGACCAATGATGACGCCAATTTGGTGCAGGCTATGTAGTGTTATTTATACGCGGACATGTAGCAGACGAGGCGCGACCTATGACGGGCGCATCCGCACTGCCCCCGACGGAGCGCGACCGGTCTCCGGTCGCAGCGCGTGGATAACCAAGAGATCGTTGGAAAATTCGGGCGTCCTCTGGTGTGCGGGCGTGCTGCGGGCGTGGGACCGCCCGCGCGCCGGGGCAGTGAGCGGATGCGTACTCCGTTGACCCATCCTTCCGGGCTGACAACGCCCCGCGCGAGGGCTACACTCCGCCTGCCTTGAATACCGGTTCTGCCCTTGGCTTGCTGATTCGCGCCAACCTCGCGTTCTTCCTTTCTCCGAAGACGCGCGGCCCCCGGAGTCATGAACCGCATCCGCCCGTTTCCATTCCCCCGGAAGGTTTCGGCGTGTGCGTGGCCAGTTCCGAAGACCCCGCATGTGATGATTACATCATCGAGCGCCTGCGCGAGCTGGGCGTTCGCTGCGTGCGGGTGGATTACAGCTACGATTCGCCGGGCGGCTTCGGCGAGCGATTCGTTCGCCGGTTGGTGCAGGAAGGATTTCAGGCGGCGCTCCACCTCGTCGCGCCGCGCAAAGAAGTGGAGGCGTTGTCCTGTTCGGGAGGTGCAGACCGGTGGCGTCAGTTTGTGCGCGCTGCATTCGCGCGGTTCGGCGGCAGCGTGGAGTTCTTTGAGATTGGCTCGACGGTAAATCGCCGCCGCTGGTCTGGATTTAACGTGCCGTTGTTTTTGCGCGCGTGGGAAATCGCGTGGGCGGAAGCGCAGTCGCGCCGCATCGTGCTCGCGGGACCGAACGTCACGGACTTCGAGCCGTTCTACAACATCCCCATCCTGCACGCGCTTCGGCGTAGCGGACGCCCGCCCGCCATCCACACCAACAACCTGTTCGTCGAGCGCGCCACCGAGCCGGAGGCGTTTGATCACAAGATTCTCGGCTCCGCGCTCGCGCCGTTGCTCAAGCTCAACACGAATCGCAAGGCCGCGCTGCTCGGCGCGATTGGCCGATGGGCGGGCGTAACGCGGACGTTCAGCATGCACGGCTCGTGGAGTTTGCGGCGCATCCGCCGCGTGCTGGAAGACGCCGAGGAACAACAGGCGGATTACGTGGCCCGTTATTGCTGTCTCACGGCGATCTCCGGTGGGCTGGAGCGTGTCTATTGGGGGCCGCTCATCGGCCAGCGCGAAGGATTAATTGACGACGGCACGGAGTTTTTCCCCGACGTGTTTCACGTGACCTGCTACGGCCGCGTCAACGGCGCGGTGCGCGATTATCGCGTGCGCCCGGCATTTCGCGCGTTTGCGACCGTGAACAAATTTCTTCCCGGCACAACTTTCACGCGACGCATCCCGACCACCGGCCCGCTGGAAATGATGGAGTTCGAGTCCGCGACGCACACATTGCACGTTGTCTGGTGCCGCAACGGTTTTTGTGCGAGCGCAGCAACCTGTTATGCACCTGACACGCTCGCCGCCGCCAAAGCGCACGATCGTAACGGCAATAAACTTTCCGCCGCTCCGGCGCTATTTACCCAACGCCCGGTCTATCTCCGCTGGCCGAAGGAATTCGTTGTGCAGTTACAATCTGCTCCCGGCATCTGGCCCCAAGTCCGGCTGGCTTGCAACGCCACAATCGAATACGCGCCCGTCCAACACGCAGATTGGAGCGGGCTGGAGTTGCGGCGCATCGGGTCAACGATGGTGGAATCTGACACGCTGCTGCCGGATCGTCTTCCCGCGCTGGACGCGGGAGACACCAAGTTGCTGCGGAACAAACGCAACCGCGTGTGGGCAGTGCCAGCGCCATGGGACGCGGAGCGAAAAATTGTCGTGAAACATTTTCGGCCGGCGCGTGGTGTGCGCGGGTGGTTGCAACGGTTCAAGTTTAACAAGGCGTTGCGCAGTTGGAACGGCGCGCATGAATTATTGCGACGCGGAATCCCCACCCCGCAGCCCATCGCGTGGTTGGAACATCCGCGGTCGCCGCGCGATTCGGAGAGCTATTATCTTTGCGAAGCGTTCGAGGGCGGCTCGTCCGCCCGCCACGCGTTTTATGCTTTCAACAAAGGCGACGCCGCATTTCTGGGAGTTCCCGCCCCGGAACTTTATTCCGCGATGGCGAAATTGATCGCCAAAATGCACGGGCGCGGCGTTTTCTTTCGCGATCTTTCCGCCGGCAACCTGCTGTTGCGCCGGACGCAGAACGACGCCATCGAATTCGCGCTGATTGACACCGCGCGCGCCCGCGTCGGCACCAAAACCATCTCCACGCGGCAACGGCTCGCCGACTTGATGCGGCTGTGTCATCCACTGGCCTGGGAAGGACGCGAGCAATTCCTTCGGGTGTATTTCGACGTCGCCAATATCCGTTTTGCTCCGTGGATGCGGCTGGCGTTCCATTATTACGACTGGAAGCATCGAATTAAAAAGGTGCTGCGTCGGTGGCGTTAGGTAGCGGTGGGGAGTAAACTGCCCCGACTGCACCGGCGCGAAAAACTTTGGCATCGCCAGAAGCCGGCGGGATTGCAATCATCTGCTGACCGTGGGCAACATCAAGACAGTCTTCAAATTCGGCGCACATTATCTGCGCCGGTATTGGGTGCGCCTGTGCGCCGGCTTGCTGTTGGGCGCTCTCTTTGGGTTGGCGAACGCCAGTTTTATCGGCGCCGCCAAGGCCATCACGGACCGTTTCCAACCCGCCAAACCGGTTTCCGTTGGCGCAGCGGCTTCCACGACCGAACATCAACTCGACAAAGTCGCCCCCGGGCTGAAAGCGCGGCTGGCCAATTTCAAGAACCGGCTGAATGCAGCGATGGACCCGTGGCTGCCGAGGGTTGGTGAGGCGCTGGACTGGCGGCGCATTCTCGGCGCCTTGCTGTTCCTGCCGCTGCTGGTGACCCTGCGGAGCAGCACGGATTACGGGAGCAGCTATTGCCTCGGCTGGGTGAGCGAACGGGTGATCAACGACATGCGGATCGAGGTGTTGCACAAGTTCAGCACGCTTTCGCTGGATTTCTTCAATCGCTCAAAAACCGGCGATCTGCTCACGCGCATCAACAGCGACACCGCCAAGCTGCAGAACTGTCTCAAGAGCGGCGCGGCGGAGATCGTCAAGGAATCTGTCAGCATTATTGGTGTGATTGCCATGTTGGCCTGGTTAAATTGGCACCTGACGGTCTTTGCGCTGGTGTTCCTGCCGGCCTGTCTGGTCCCGTTGGCGGTGCTGGGCCGGAAGGCGCGCCGTGCCGCCAAGGCGAGTGTTAAGGCGGAGATTTTGCAGTCCAGCCAGTTGGTCGAACTCATCTCCAGCATCCGGGTCATCAAGGCCTACAGTCTCGAAGGCCAGCAGGTGAATCGTTACACCAAGCTGGCCCGCGAACTCGTGCGGCACGGCATGAAGGGCGTGCAAGCCCGGGAAATGATCAACCCTCTCCTCGAGGTGGTTTCCATGCTGGGCGTGGGTGCGCTCATCCTCTACATCTTCAAAACGCAGACGAGCATCGGAGATTTTGTGGGCTTTCTTTACGGCGTGATGGCGCTTTTTATCTCCGTCAGGAAACTCGCCAAGGTCCATATCATGTTTAAGCAGGCGAGCGTCGGCGTGGAGCGCCTCGCGGAAATCATGCGCGAAGAACCGAGCGTAAAGGAACCGTCTTCGCCGAAAATACTCACCGGATTTCGCTCCGAAATCCGCTTTGACAACGTCAGCTTCGGCTATGTGCCGGACCGGTTGGTGCTTCAGGATTTCAACCTTGCCATTCCGCGCGGCATGCAGGTCGGCGTGGCGGGCGCCAGCGGTTCAGGCAAGAGCACGCTCGTGAACCTGCTCTTCCGTTTTTACGATCCGGCGCAGGGCGCAATTAGCATTGATGGTGTTCCGCTGCGCGAAATGTCCTTCGGCAGCCTGCGTGGGTTGATGGCGCTCGTGAGCCAGGAAATCGTGGTCTTCGACCAGACGGTGGCGGAGAACATCGCGCTGGGCAAACCCACCGCCACGCGCGCGGAGATTGAAACGGCGGCTCGCGAAGCCAACGCGCACGAGTTCATTGTGCGACTGCCGCAAGGCTACGACACGCTCGTCGGCGAGCGCGGCGCGACGTTGTCCGGCGGTCAGCGTCAGCGCATCTCCATCGCGCGGGCATTCGTCCGCAACGCACCCATCCTCGTGCTCGACGAGGCCACCGCGTCGCTCGACTCGGCGGCGGAAGCGGAAGTGCAGCGGGCGATTGATCATCTGGCGGAGCATCGCACGGTGATTTCCGTCGCGCACCGGCTCTCCACGCTGGCCAAATGCGACCGCGTCGTGGTTTTGTCCCACGGCAAAATCGTGGAATCGGGAACGTTCGAGGAATTGCTGCGTCAGGGCAACGCGTTCGCCGCCATGGCCGCGCGGCAGGGAATCGTCGCGGGCGGAAACTTGTAATCGTCTTCAGCGCCCTGATACGATGCGACCGTGAAAGAAAACGAAATCCTCTCTGAGATTCACCGCGTTCGGGAAGAAAGCGCGCGCGAATGTGGTTATGACGTGAAGGAGATTTTCCGCCGGATGCGGGCGCAGACCGAACAATTGAAAGCCCAAGGGTGGCAGGTCGTCGCGCCTGCGCCCCGCGAAAAGGAAACCGCATTCTCTCTGCGCGAAGAACCGCCCAAACAGAAATAAGGCGAACACCATGAAATTGAATCCAAATGGGGCCGCCAGAGAAAGCGAGGACGGAACTCAGTCAGGTAGGGCGGGCAGTCCTCTGCCCGCCGCCGAACGATTCTCCTTTTCTCTGGGGAGAAGGCCGGGATGAGGGAGAGTTTTGACGCGACGCAAATCTTTCAGAACTTGCTCGTCGAAGCATTGGGTAAGGCAAAACTGAAACGTCTCGCGGATGGATAGCCGCACATAGCCATGCTTCGGAGGGTGCTTATCAATTGCGGTGCCGTTGCCGGGCCAGATGCCGACGAAATACTCGCGTCCACCTGGCATCCGATACAGATACCAACACCAGCGCAAACTCGCGTCTTCACAGGTGTTCCACCAAGTTGGTTTGTGTGGCAGTTGGGGAACGCCCTGCACCTGAAAATTTTTCGGCCAGCGCGTACGCGTGAGCAGGATCGCTTTCCAATTCTTGGTGGGACTCGCCGAATTCATGGCTTACGTCACCAGCTTTTCCGACCGCAAATCGGACACTCAATCCACCCGTCTCTTTGTTCCTCGGATTTGAATTGCGGATACTTGTCCTGAAGCAGCTTGAGGACATCTTCCGCCACGTCGCTGCACAAATCCACGTTCAGCAAATCCATGTCCCTCTGCGACCCATAACCGCGTTCTCAAGCGCGTCGCCTTTTTTCTGATTGCCAGCGGTAACCATTGGAAGCTTCGAACCGTCACGCCAATTTCCGAGCAATCTCCTCGTCCAAAACCCGCTTCCGGTTTGCATCAAAGTTGATGCCCGGCGGCCAGTCGCGGGTGCTGCCATCGGCCAGCACTTCCACCGTACCTTTTTTCAAGATGAAATCATAAACCACTTTGGACTTTTCACCGACGAGCCGCTTCAATTCGCCAGCCAGCGCCAGACCTTGTTCGTCAAACCGTTCAGCGGCTAGCTTGGCGGCGTCCAACTCCAGCGTTTTGATGTTCATGCACTCGTCCCAACGGTACGCCCACTTCTCAAAACGTTTGGCGAACTCCTCCGAACCGCCCACCCCTTCCACGCCGATACAGACGCCGTTCAAATCCCACAGGTAGGCGTCGCCTTCGATACCGAAGTCGGGAAAAATCCGCAGAACTTTTTCCGCCAGTTCATCCGGCACGTCGTTATGGGAGGGTGCGGTCACTGCTTAATGATCCATTCTTTCGGTGGAATATTCTTTCGCCATTTCATGCCAGTTTCCTCGCCAGTTGTTCTTCCAAGATGTCCTTCACGGTCAGCGGGACAATGACTTTGCCGGTGCGACGGAAAAAGGCGTCGGCTTCGGTCAGCGCGTCCGACGTGTAATCGAAGCTGACGAAAAAGCCTTTCTCACACTCCTCACGCATCATCACGGCTTGGAAGGAATCAATGTCCGGGCGGCCCGCTTTGTCCTTTTGCTTCACTTGAATGAGGGAACCGTTCCCGGCTTGGTCTGTATGATGCGTCCCTGTCTGTAAAGTTCCTCCATGTTCTCTTTGCTGTAACGCCAGTAGCGCGTCACGCCTAACAACTCGTAGTGCGGATTCCCTTTTCCAACAGCGCCACCGCCTGGAGCCGTGATGTCGCCGAGACGATAGCGCCGTCCTGTTTCTTTCTCCACAAAGCGATAAGCTTTCTCAACGTAATCTTCGTCGTAAGTCTGGTAGAGGTGTTTGAAATAGTAGTCGCTGCCACCGCTGTAGAGAAAAAGCGAATCGTGAACGCGGCCAAGATGTTTTGAGCCTTGCTTGGCGTCGTTGTGTGACGATTGCCGTTTCCAAACAATCTCGTTGATGAAATTATTCTCCCCGAAAATCTGGTCGAGCATGACCTTGACGTAATGGGAGGCGTGCCAGTCGCAGTGGTAATAAAAGCTGCCGGTCTTTTTGAGGACGCGCGCCAGTTCCACGCAGCGCGGGCGCATGTAGTCAATGTAGGCTTGCGTGTTGGCGTGGCGGTCTTCAAATGCGCGCTTCTCCTTGGTCTCACCCCAAAAAACTTCGTAGTTGCGGTTGGAATTAAACGGCGGGTCAATGTAGCTGAGGTCAACGCAGGCGTCGGGCAGTTTCTTGAGTTGTTCCAGATTGTCGCCGCAGTAAATGACGCGCGTGTCCACGAGAGCGGAGGGACGTTGGGTGGGGCGCGTCACTCCGTGCGCGCCGTCGGGCGGCGGCTGGCTGGCGGACGATCCACCACGTTCGGCGGCGGGCAAGGGACTGCCCGCCCTACCTTTCGCGACAACCTTTTTTGCCATGCACAGAGACTAAACACTCGACCTTTTGAAAGCAATCGCGCGCAATCTTTTCATCAAATCCGCCGTTGCGTTTGCACGTCCGAAAATCTCACCGCTCGCCGCCCGGTGGATTTGCCTTGGGCTTCTCCGCGTGCGGCGTCACTTCCCGCTTTTCATACAGAAAGGCGTATTTGGCCAGCACGCTGAAGAAAGTCGTATAGGCGATGATCCAGCCACGCCGGCCATCGCGAAAGCCCTGTTTTAAGAGCAGCCGTTTGCACAGGACCCGCCACGGCGAGAATACCCGGTGATACCAGCGGCAGCGTTTGCCTGCACGTTCCATCGCGTCCGCTGAAATGCGCGCGTAACGAACCGTCCGCTCGAAATGATCCTGCAAGTTTTCGTAGGAGTAATGCAGCAAGTCGCCTTGCAATCGCGCGGTGTTGCCGCCGGTCACTTCCAGCCGGTCATGCGGGTCCGGGCCCTGCCATTGCGCCTTTTCGCGGCGCACCAGCCGCTGCCGCCATTCGGGATTCCAACTGTGATTCACCCACTCGCCCAGGTAAAACGTCCGACGGTTGATCTCGTAACCGTCCGCCGCCGGAGGTTGGCCGGAAAATAATTCGCGCAACGCCACGGCAAGTTCCGGCGACACGGCTTCGTCGCCGTCCAGACTCAGTACCCACGGTTGGGAACAGGCCGCGAGCGCGAGGTTTTTTTGCGCGACATGCCCCTGCCACGGCTGGACGGAAAATTTCGCACCGAACTCCCGCGCCACTTTTTCCGTGCCGTCCGTCGAGCCGGAGTCCACGACCACAATCTCCGCCGCCAGTTCGCGCACGCTGGCCAGACAGCGCGCCAGGTGTTTCTCCTCGTTCAAGGTGATGACGGCGACGGACAGTGGGAGGCGGCTTTGCATGATCGTGAGTCAACTTTCGTGGCGGAAAACCATCAAACCGTTCCAGAAAGTCGGATGACAATTCCGCGAGGTGCGCCGGTCCAGCAATTTGCGGTAGCGGTGCTTGCTTTGCGCGATGAAGTCGAGCGTGCCCCGACGCGCGGCGTCGCCGTTGGTGTCGTCCACCAGCACCACGCAGTTTGGCGCGAAGAATGGCTCGGCCTGCTGAATCCCGGCGAACTGGTGCTCATACGTGTGCGGTCCATCGAAGTAATAGACTCCCAGCGGCTCGCGATGAACGTTCTTGAAATATTCCACGTAGTCCATGTCGTAGAAATGATGTTTCGGGCCGCGATGGCGGGCAAATCGTTTTTGGAACGCATCGCGCGGGCCGCCAAACTTGCAGAAGTTGTCCACGCCGATGCACGTTTTGTCCGGATGGCCCGACACACCGGAAAGAAACGTGAACCCGTTCCACACGCCGATGTTGAGATACGCCTGCGATTCCGGCATGAGCGCGACGGCTCGATTGACGATGGCCCCGACGGCCAGCGTGGACATGCGCGGAATGCGACTCACCGCGCGCATCCGCTCGCGCACCTCCGGGTTCGTTTCCGGCAACCGCGTATTCAGCACGTCGAGATGTACGCCAAACCACCGTAGGAACTGGCGCAGTCCGCCGTGACCGTGAGGCAGGCGCTGCTCCGGCTGGAGATAGCGAAACGAAATGCCGGCAATGAACTGTTCGAGCGGATCCGTCGGATTGATCATGCCCATCGCGTTGAATTTTCGTGATTGCCAAACTCAACTTGAATGAATGACGCGAGTGTGTCGAGGCCGCATTTGAATTTTGCGACGCGGAAACCGGGCGTGGTTGGAGGCGTGACAAGCGCGAGCGCGAACTTTAGCATCATCTTTAACGAACTGAAAACCGTTGAGCACGAAGACAGCGGGCGGGCATGAAAATTCTTCACCTGAACAACGAGAAAACCTGGCGCGGCGGCGAGCGCCAGACGCTGCTGCTGGCCGCCAGCTTGCGGGATGCCGGGGTGGTTTCGATCATCGGGTGCCGGCCCGGCAGGCCGCTGCAACAGAAAGCTCAAGCCGAAGCGGTCGTCACGCTGCCGATTCCGGCGAATAATCTCGGCGCTGCGCTCGCCCTCATCCGCGTTGCCGGGAATTTTGATCTCATTCACTGTCACACTGGTCGCGGTCACAGTCTCGCGGCCTTCACCGCCAGCGCGCACCGCAAACCATTCATCGTCACGCGCCGGGTGGATTTTCTGCCGAGTCAGAATTGGTTCAACCGGCGCAAATATGCGGGGGCGGCCCGGGTGGTTTGCATTTCCGACTTCATTGCGGCGCAGTTGCGTGATTGGGGAGTTGCGCCGCAAAAGCTGGTGGTTATCCCCAGCGCCGTGCCGCCGCCTGCGGCTGCCCAATCCCGGGCGGAACTGCGGGCCAAGCTGGATTTGCCGACCGACAAAAAAATCGTGGGCAACATCGCGGCTCTGGTCGGGCACAAAGATCAGGCCACGTTGCTGCGGGCCGCCCGGCAACTTTGCGACCGCCGCGGTGACGTATTGTTTGTCGTCATGGGCGACGGTGAATTGAAGGAAGATTTATTGCGGCTGCGCGCACAACTCGGATTGGAATCGCAAGTCCGCTTCTTAGGCCACCTGCCCGAAGCGCAACAATACCTGCCGGCCTTTGATGTATTTGCGATGAGTTCCTGCATGGAAGGTTTGGGCAGTATCGTGCTGGATGCGTTCAATGCGGGCGTGCCGGTGGCCGCCACTGCGGGCGGCGGATTGCCGGAGTTGGTGCGGCACGAGGAGACCGGCCTGCTCGTGCCCGTGGGCGACGCGCCCGCGCTGGCGGACGCCATCAATCGTTTGCTGGATGATCCGGCTCTGGGACGAGGACTCTGTGACCGGGCAAAATTGAAAGTAACCTCGGACTTTTCCGTGGCCCGGATGACAGAGCGGTATCAGGCGACCTATGAAGAAATTTTGCGTCGCTGACGGCTGCAACGCAGTTCCACTTGTAACCGGCATTGACGCTTGGAGGAGCTTGCATAGACTCGCACGAACTTTTGGCCGCTGACTTTCCATTCCTATGGAGCAACTGACAGTCATCTCACTAAACGGCAGGCAAAGGCTCGCCGTGGCGCTGGGTTGGGCCATGCCGGCTCTTGGCGTGATGACCGGAACCGTGCATTCACTTGCCGCTGATGGCGAGGTCAACGCGCACGAAGGCTTCGTATTTGCCGCCGCTCTGCTCTGGAGCGTGTTTCTCGTCCGGCGCGGTTGGCGGGATTTTCTGGCAGACGTGGCGCGGGTAGCGCTTTCGCACGTGGGCTGGCTAGTGTTTGCGCTGGCCGCCTTTCTGGTCACGGCGGTGGCGATATTCAATTCACTCGGAGCTTTCTGGTTCGGGATTGCAGGGTCGCTATGGATGGTCGCGACGGTGGCGGTTTCGCTGGCGTTGGCCGCTGGCCGCCGCCGGTTTTTCATGCAGGTTGCCCTGCTGGGGTTGAACATTCTCCTGCTGATCGCAGCCGATGCCCTGATTGGAGTCTATGTCCTGCCACGGCAATCGCACCACAAGCTGTTCATCCAGCACGATCCGTTTCTTGGTTGGCGGCTCCGTCCCGGTCCGCCGGTGAAACGAAAAGACGTGGATTATGCATCGGTTGAAACGGTGAATTCGTGGGGATTCCGAACGCCCGAAGTCGCCGACGCGAAGCCGGCGGGAACGAAGCGAATCCTCGTCGTGGGTGATTCGCACGCCGAAGGTTACACGGTCAACGACGACGAAACCTGCTCCCGGCTGCTGGAGAAGAATCTGGCGCGTTCATTACCGGTACAGGTCATTTCGCTTGGCGTGGGCGCGTTTGCCACGGACCAGGAATTCCTTTCCTATCTCTACTACGGTCGCCGATTCCATCCCGACCTCGTGCTCCTGATGTTCTGCGAAAACGACATCAAGGCGAATGTCGCCACCCGGTATGGGCGCACACGGAAGCCGATCTTTGAAAAACATGGCGAGACACTGACCCTCACCGGCATGCCGGTACCCGACAATCGCACCACCGGGTTGTTCAGTCCGAACCTGCTCCGGAAGTCGTCCCTGCTGGTTCTGCTTGAGAACGTCCTAATGAATCTTGCGCTGAAGACCCGGGAAGGTGAGACGGTGGGCCTCGACCAGGGCTGGGAGGTGACGAGGTTGATCCTGCGTGATTTTGCGCAGGCCGCAAACCGGGATGGGGCCAGGTTGGTCGTCATGAACGTGAACGCTGCCGATCCCAGTCTGGACGTCATTGACAACCGTCTGCGCGCAGTGCTCGCCGAGTTTTCCATTCCGTATCTCGAAACCGCCACCGCGTACCAGGACGATTTCAGGTCCTACTGGGTCGCCGGCCACTGGAACCAGAAAGGCCATCGGGCAGTTGCCGATGTTCTAACGCCGACGCTCCGGTCGCTGCTCGGGAGCGAGTCGCCCCCCGCGGGCAAGTAGTCGAAACCCTAAAATCTTCATCCGTATGGAATCGGCAACTTTGGTCACGCTAGATGGCAGGCAACGGCTGGCCGTCGTTGCGGCGTGGGCCACGCCGGCACTGGCCGTGATGGCTGGACCCGTGCGGTCGCTTGCCGCCGCCGGCAGCGTCAATGCGCGGGAAGGCTTCGTCTTCGTCGCCGCTCTGCTCTGGACCATTTTTCTTGCCCGGAGCGCCTGGCGGAATCTACTGGTGGACTTGGTGCGGCTGCTCCTCTCTCGTGTGAGTTGGATACTGTTCGCGCTGGCCGCCTTTCTGGTTGCGGCGGTCGCGATGTTCAATTCGCTCGGAGCTTTCTGGTTCGGGATTTCGGGGTCGCTCTGGTTGATCGCGGCGGTGGCGGTGTCGCTGGCGGTTGCCGCTGATCGCCGCCGGTTCGTTAGACAGGTTGCCCTGCTGGGATTCAACATTCTTCTGCTGGTCGCGGTTGACGTGCTGGTTGGAGTATTTGTTCTGCCCGGACAGTCGCACAACAAGCTGTTCGTCCAGCACGACCCGCACCTCGGCTGGCGGCTGCTTCCCGGCCCGCCGGTGAAACGGCGAAGCCGCGCATATCAGTCGGTGGAAACGGTGAATTCGTGGGGATTCCGGACGCCCGAAGTAGCCGTTGAAAAGCCGGCGGGAACGAAGCGAATCCTCGTCGTGGGTGATTCGCACGCCGAAGGTTACACGGTCAACGATGACGAAACCTGCTCGCGGCTGCTGGAGAAAAATCTGTCGGGTGCAGTGCCGGTGCAGGTCATTTCGCTTGGCGTCGGTGGTTTTTCCACGGACCAGGAACTCCTTTCTTATCTCTACTACGGGCGCAAGTTCCAACCCAACATCGTGCTCCTGCTTTTCTGCGAAAACGATATTGCGTCCAATGTCGCCGACCGGTATTGGCGCGGTCGGAAGCCGGTCTTCGAAAAGCACGGCGAGACGCTGGTGCTCACCGGTGTGCCGGTGCTCGACGAACGCGGCACGGGGCTGTTCAGTCCGGACCTGCTGCAGAAGTCATCCATGGTGGTATTGCTGGAGGGCGTGCTCAGAAATCTTGCACTGAAGCCTGGGCGCGATGAGGTGAACCTGGAGCGGGGTTGGGAGGTCACGCGGTTGATACTGCGCGATTTCGCACAGGTTGTGAGACGGGACGGCGGCAGGTTGGTGGTCATGAACGTGAATGTTGCCGACCCGGGTCGGGCCGCCGAAGATGAGCGTCTTCGCGCCATACTGGCGGAGTTCTCCATCCCGTACATCCAGACGGCTGCCGCGTACAGGGATGACTTCACTTCATACTGGGTCGCGGGCCATTGGAATCAGAAGGGCCAGAGCGCAGTGGCCGATGTCCTGACCGCGCCGCTCCTTTCCCTGCTTCGAGACGAAGTGGCGCCTGCGGGGAAATAGTCGTGGTTCAAAACAAGGACAAGGACGAGGCGGCGGCTCCTCGCGTGGTTTGGCTTAACGCAGGTGGGGATCAATCTTCATCCGAACCTTTCCGCGTCGGGACGGTCTGAATAAAGAAAGCAGCGTCGGCGTCCGCCAGTTCCCGCTCTTTGTCCAATTCGAAGAACAACTTCTTGGCGAACAACACGCGCGGATGCAGATTGAGCCATAGGACTTCGCGCATGATCTCCCGTGTGCGCGCCGGGTCTTGTCCCAGCCGACGGCACGAGCGGAAATATGCCCACAGATTGACCAGCGCGAGCAGCGGATAAAACACGCCCAGCAGCAGCGAAAACTTGCTGTATTTGCTCGGATGAATCGCCGCGATGCGAAAGCCCGCCACCCGCCCCAGGATGCGTAATTTCTGCGCGCCGATGAGAAAAATGTGGCCGAAGTAAAAGCGCTGCTCCTTCTTGTCGAGAAAACGGATCGCGCTCGTTTCATTGATGGGCAGCCGGCCAATCAGATAGCTGTCCAACAACAGATGGCAGAGCCGTGCCCGCAAACACGAAGGATTCGGCGTCGTCAGAATGAGCCGCCCGCCCTTCTTGAGAATGCGGTTGAATTCGCGGAGCGGCCCCAATTGATCTGCCAGATGCTCCATGCCTTCCTGAAACAAAACATAATCGGCGTGCGCGTCGGGAATGGGCAGCGTCGTCTCCAGATCGGCGAAGCGGCAGGTCAAGCCCTCGACTTTGAAAAATTCCGGGTAAAGATCGTAAGGTTCGACGGTGGCACCGAGATCGCGCAGCGTGCAACTCATCTTTCCGGCACCAGCGGGGAGGTCCACGACGACCTTGCCGGCCAGGTTTGCGCGCGAGTTGAAAAAGTCCTGAACGTACGGCGTGATTCCACCGCGCCTGAATAAGCTCATGTCTGTTGAGTAAGCGATTTCTCCCCGTGCTTGCCAAGAACATTTCCACCGGTCGGGGTCAGGCTTTCACCTTACGTATCACTTCCAGCGTTTGCTCCACGTTCCGGCTGAACGGCAACGATTCCGCCGTCTGCCGCGCAGCACGCGAAGCGGCGGCGTAGGTTCGAGGATTGAGAAACGGCTCGATGGCCACCGCCAGCGTCGCGCTGTCGCCAGGGTCGTCCACCACGGCGCCGTCCTGGCCGGGTGTGATGACTTCCGAAGCGCCATTGATGCGCGAAGATACCACCGGCAATCCGCAGGCCATCGCTTCGAGACAGGCGTTGCTGAACGGCTCGTAAATGGCCGGATGCACCAGCAAATCGGCCTCAGCATACGCGGCCTCGATGCGCGCGCTTGTTCCTAAAAACTGCACGCGCGCGGCCACGCCCAGTTCTTCTGCGAGCCGCAGGTAGGGGCCGCGTCGTCCATTGCCAGCGATGCGCAATCGCACTCGCGCCGGCAGCCGCGCCAGCGCGCGGATGGCAAACGCCACGCCTTTGCGCTCGAAACCTGACCCGACGAGCAACAGCACAAATTCATCGCGGGCGTGTCGTGGCGAAGGTTTGAACCGCTCGCAATCCGCGCCGTTGTGAACCACAAAAACGCGCTCCGCCGGAAAGCCATAGTGGCGGACGATCTCCTCCTTGCCGCGGTGGGAATTGGCGATGATGAACCGCGTGTTGTCCGGCGAAAATGTTTGCCGTTCGAGATGCAGCAACACGACGTGGAGCGGATTCAACCGGAAGAAGATCTGCTTCCAAAACGGCACGTAGCGATTTCGCTGCAACAGCCATTCGCGATGGCAGCCGCCGCCGGCGCGGGCAATGTCCTGGCGCAGACTGCGCTCGAGACTGAACACCACGTCACAGGGGGCCCGCTCGATGGCGCGGCGGCAATTCACAGCGAACGACCACTGACGGCTGAAGGAAAATCCGCCCAGCACCGGCACGCGATGCAGGATCACGCCCTGCGCTTCCGCCGATTGATCCCACTGGGCGGTGAAGACGTGCAACTCATGGCCCATTTTTTTCAACGCCACCACCAGCCCGCTGGTGTAGCGTTCCGAGCCGCCGCTCAACTTCACGAACTTTTGTTTGATGATGCCGATGCGCACGAAAAGGGAGCTGCGCGGTCAGGGGGGCGACGTTTTCGCGCCGGCCTTGACCACGCGAAGATGGATTTCCAGTGTGCTGGGGCGGAACATGAACGCCCAGTATTTTTCGTATTCGCGTGGTGAAAGCGTGTGAATCAGCCTGCCCAGCAGCGACAGCGGATGACCGCCGAAGTGCAATTTCTTGCTCACCAGTTCAAACCGGCAGCGGGTGTAATGCGCCACGTGCCGCGTCGAGCCGCAAAAATAATCGAACGAGTCGAGGCTGAAATGGTTGATGTGCGTGGGGTCCTCCCATGACGACAGCGACGCGAAGTGCGGCGTGCAGATATGCAGCAACGCGCCGGGCCGCGCCACGCGGTGAATCTCCGTCATCAATGCAGGCATGTTCGGCAGGTGCTCGACCACGTTGTTGGCGAAAATTTCGTCAAAGGAATCCGCCGCCACCGGCCAGGGTGTCTTGGTGAGGTCACATACAATGTCCGCGTCCGTTTCGGGCACGCAATCCAAGCCCACCGAGCCGGTTACTTTCTGACGACCGCAACCGATGTCGAGTTTTTGGGGTGGTTTGATTGGAGGGGCGTTCATTGCGATAGTTCAGAGAAGGGCGCGCCTGATTTTTCGCCGCGCTGACCGATGACGCGGGCCGGGATGCCGACTGCCACGGAGTTCGGCGGGATGGATTGAGTGACGACCGCGCCGGCGCCAATGACCGAGCCGCGCCCAATCCGAACGCCGTCCATCACCCGCACTCCGGTCCCGATCCACACGTCGTCTTCAATCACGATGCCGAGGCGCGTTTCGGCCTGTTGCCAGATCGGCTTGCTCACATCATCGAAATTATGGTTGGCTGGAATGAAAACGCTGTGGGAGGCGACGCGCACCCCGTTGCCGATGGTCAGGCCACCGTGCCCGTAGAGCACGCAAAAAGGATTCACCGTGCAGTTCGCACCCACGCGGATGTCGCCGCCGTAGGTCATCACCATGGCGTAATCATGAATCTGGCTGTCTGGCCCAATGTGGATCGAGCCGCCGCCGACAATGCGCAACGTGCCGCGTGACCACACCCGCGCCAGCCAGTCCACGTGAATGGGCCGGCCCAGAAACCGCAGCCGGACCCAGATGCCGCGCAGCAGATGTTTGATCGCCATGACTATGGTCATCATGCGGTCAAAGCGCTTTGTCCGCAATCCCGGTTTCGCTTTGCGACCACCGCTGCGCACGGTTCTGCGTGACCATTCCGTCGGCGACGCGCATACTGGCGGCGTCTCGGATGACCAACGATTCACAAATCCATGACGGTCTGCCGGCCACGGCCTTGCGCCGACCGCTGGGTCGCTTCAACTGGCTGATTCCCGAACCGTTTCGGGAGGCCCGCTGGCTGAACCGGCTGGAGCAACCCGGGCAACTGCTCCTGCCCCCGGCTGAACCTTTGAAACAGGCGACCGCGCGCCGGCGGGAAGTGGTGCGCGTGCGGTTCGATGACGAGACAATTGGGGACGTGGTGGTGAAGCATTTCACGTCGCGCGGTTTCGTGGAAACCATCAAGTGGAGTTGGCGCGTGTCCCCGGCCTGCCGGGCCTTTCATCTCGCGCGGCAGGTCGCGGCGCTGGGTTTCTTCACCGCAACGCCAATCGCCGCCGGGGAACGGCGCGTGTGCGGACTGTTGCGCGAATCTTTCCTGCTCACGCGTTTCATCGCTGGCGCTACACCGCTGCATCTGGTTAACGCGCACTGTTCAGATCGGCGAAGACGAATCGGAGTCGTCCGCGGGCTGGCGAAGCTTTACGCCATGATGCATGACACAGGATTCTTTCACCACGATCCAAGCCAGGCGAATTTTCTCGTCGTGCCGCAACCGGATGGTCGCGACGTCATCGCTTTGATTGACCTAGACGGACTGCGGCAACGGCGCGAAATGAATCTGCACGCTGCGGCCCGGGATTTGCGCCGGCTGCTGCTTCGTGGCAGGATTCCCCGGCGCGAGCGGGCGTGGTTCATCGTGACTTATGCGCGGTCCCGGAAAGTCGCGGTGGATGCCCGGCAATTGGTGAGACTCATCGGCCGCATGCCCGCGCAGGCCTCTTTTCCGCACTGCGCGTTAAACGAGGAAAGTTTGCCGAAAGCAACCGGCTCTTCCTCCACGCAGACTTCATCAAATTTCACGACCACATGAAGCCCGGCCCGGAAACAGACAGGCAAGTTGAATGTCGGCAACGCGACGGTCTCCGCTGGCTGGTGCGTACCAGTGTATCAGACCAAATGTTTGATGCCGTGCTGAAAGATCCGGACGCTTTTTTGGCCGACCCCGCGCGGCACTTCAAAAGCAGCCGCAATGTCACCGTCGTGCGCATTCCGCGTGAGGGAAAAACCGGCTGGGTCTTGCGCCGCTTGAACTACGGCAAGCCCCTGCACCGGCTGCGCGATTTCTTCCGGCCTTCGCGCGCCCGGCGTGCCTTTCACAACGGGCTGCGCCTGGAGCAGGCCGGCGTGGCCACCGCCCGGGTTCTCGCCGTTTGCGAAGTCCGGCGGCTGGGCTGGCCTCTGCGGGCTTATCTGCTCACGGAGGAAATCCCCGGCGCGCTCACGTTGGACCGCTTGCTGAAGGACCGTTCGCTTTCGCGGACGGCAATTTTAAATCTGGCGGACGTGATGGCACGTCTGCACGACAGCGGTTTTTCCCATCGCGATCTCAAAGCGGCCAACGTGCTCTTCGATGATCAGATGCAGGCGCATTTGATTGATCTGGATGGCGTGCGGTATCAAGGCCGGCTGGGTCAAGGCCGCGTGGTAGCGGACCTCGCCTGTCTGGCGCGGGATTTTGCGGGCCATCCCCAAATCTTGAAATGGCGCGGACGGCGTTTCCTTCGGCGCTATTGTCAGCAGCGGAATCAGGCGAAACTCTGGCGGCGTCTGAATTGGGGCATCGCGGCGCAGCTGGGACTTGTCGTGGAAAACTAAGTTCGTCACGCACCCGGCGCGCAACCCTTTCAAAGGCGGGATAACCTTCGGACAAGTTCAGCCGTTTGAACTTGAGGTCCAAACCCGCCAGGGCGAAGAACTCTTTGTAATCCGCAAGCGCGTAGCTGCGGCCCGCCAAAAAAGGCTTCGCTTTGCGGCATGCCGCAGATTTCCACTTGACCGGCGGCAGCACCGGTTCGCGGACGGCGACCAACTGGCCCCCCGGTTTCAAAACCCGTTTTGCCTCGCGTAGCACCATCATTATGCTCACGACCCGATGCAGCAGTGCTGAACAGACGACGAAATCGAAGTGCTTGTCCGGAAAGTCCAGGTTGTAAAAGTCTGCGGGCATCCGCGTGATTTTGCTTTCGTGCGCCCGGAGCAGTTTGAAAATTTTCGGCGCGTGTTCCTTGAGCAGCTTCGGCGAAAAATCCGTGGCCACGATTTCCACGACCTTGGGCAGCTTGGAAAGCTTCGCGCTGAACCGCGCCGCCCCGGCGCCAATTTCCAGGATGCGCCCGCGAAATTCCAGGCCCGACCGGCGCAGGAACGGAATGAATTTCGGGAAGTCTTCCCTCACACGGCGCAGCCACTCAGCCTCACTGCCGAACCCGGTTTCAAGATGGCGTGCGTCCTCGTGAACCGCCAGTTCGCGGTGGTGCGCCAGCCGTGAGAGACGGTGCTATTTCTCGACGTATTTGGACTCGGTCGCGTTCAACAATAAAAAGCGTAGGAGGCAAATTCCGTGGGACGCAACGGCGATTTCCCAGCACTCGGTCTTTCTGTCGGCTGGATGCCTCTTCCCCTTGTTCCAAAGCAAAAAACTCCGCCGGCTTGGCCGTCGCCCAGCGCCTTGCACCTCAGTTCCGCTCAACTCGGCCGCCTGCGCGACCAATGGCTCAAGGCAAGGCCGCAAGAATCCTGCAAGAATCCTTGACGCCCCAACATTTGGTGTGCTAAAAATTCTGAACCACAATTAGGTGTGGCCCTGATATGCGTTGCCCCAAATGCGGCGGTCAGGAAGACCGCGTCGTGGATTCGCGTGCCTCGCGTGAAGGCGCGACCATCCGCCGTCGCCGCGAATGTAACGGTTGCAACCATCGCTTCACGACCTACGAGGAAGTCGAGCATGACCAACTCATGGTGTTGAAACGCGACGGGCGGCGCGAAGAATTTTCCAAGGAGAAATTGCTCTCCGGCCTGCGCAAAGCGTGTCAGAAACGGCCCATCAGCCCGAAAGTGATTGAAGACCTCGTGGACAAGATTGTGGACGGCGTCACGAACAAATTCGAGCGCGAAGTGCCCGCCGAATTCGTCGGCAAGATGGTGATGGATGGCCTGCGTGAAATTGACGACGTGGCCTACGTGCGGTTTGCCAGCGTGTATCGCCGCTTTCAGGAAGCCACGGACTTCGTGCAGGAAGTCAAGAAACTGGAGGCCAAGCCATGATCTCGCTCGCGTCCGGTTGCATGCTCTTCGAGTTGCCTTCGGGCGAAAGCATTCCGTTTTCAGCGGAGATGATTTCCATCGAGGTGATGGGCGACGGCGTCGGCACGCTGGACCCCGACATCGTCCGCCACGCGGCCACTTCCGTGTTTCATTACTTCAAATATGACCTCGCACGGCAAACGGTTTCCGTGGGTGAATTCGCCGAAGCCCTGGAAAAAGTCCTGCGCGATCTGGGTTTCCAGACGCAGCCGGAGGAACCCAAACCGACGAACGCACAACCTTTGGTCGCCGA
>JALOTT010000262.1 GCA_025457745.1 Verrucomicrobiota bacterium | reverse complement strand
ATGCGCGGGCTGGAGCAGTGGTTTTGCGACCTGATGACCGAGCCGGAATTTTGCGAGGCGTTGCTGGACCAGACCCTGAAGTTCTGGCTGGACTGGTTCCGCGTGTTTCTCGACGAGGTCGCTGACGTCGTGGACGTGATCATGATTGGCGACGATATTGCCGGCCAGAGCGGCCCGCTTTTCAGTCCAAAGCTCTACCGGAGCATCGTCAAGCCGCGTCACAAGCAACTGGTGCAATACATCCGTTCGCGCACGCCGGCGAAGGTCTGGTATCACACCTGCGGCGCCTGCCTCGAATACATTCCCGACCTGCTCGACAACGGCATCCACATTCTCAATCCGGTCCAGACCAGCGCCAAAAATATGGACCCGGTGACGCTGAAGCAGCAATTTGGACGGCAGGTGGTTTTCTGGGGCGGTGGTTGTGATTCGCAGCACATCCTGCCACGCGGGACGCCAGCGCAGGTCTCGGAGAACGTCCGGCAGAACATCGCAGCGTTCAAGCCCGGTGGCGGTTACGTCTTCAACAACATCCACAACATCCAGGGCGAAGTGTCGGCGGAGAAAGTCCTCGCCATGTACGACACCGCCTACGAATGTGGTTTTTATCCATAACCACGCGAAGTAAACCGGTATCCTGACCTCGGCATGAACCACGTTGAGCGTTTTCGCGCAGTGATGAATTTCCAGCCAGTGGACCGGTTGCCGCGCTGGGAATGGGCCATGTGGTGGGACGAAACCATCTCCCGCTGGCATAACGAGGGCCTTTCGCGCGAGTTCAAGTTCAGCCAGGTCATCGAGATTGCGCGGCACTTCGGCCTCGATCCCTACCAACAATTCTGGTTCAGCACCACCGACCCGACCATCGAAGCCGCGCAGCATCACGTCGAAGGCATCGTGTCGAACATGGATGATTACCTCCGCGTCCGGCCGCAGTTGTTTCCCGATCACAGCCGCGCGATTGAAAGCATGGCGCCTTGGGCGGAACAGCAACGGCGGGGCGACGCGGTGGTTTGGGCCACCGTGGAAGGCTTTTTCTGGTTTCCGCGAACGCTCATGGGTTTTGAGAAGTTGATGTTCGCCTTTGCAGACCAACCGGAGTTGTTGCATCGCATCAACACCGACTTGTTGGCGTTCAACCTCCGTTTGTTCGACCAGATGTTCCCCGTCTGCGTGCCGACATTCATGACCATAGCCGAGGACATGAGCTACAACCACGGGCCGATGATCTCGAAGCGGACGTTCGACGAATACATCTCGCCCTACTATTGCAAGCTGTTGCCTCGGCTGCAGGAGCACAACATCCCGCTGCTCATGGATACGGATGGCGACGTGACGTTGCTCGTGCCGTGGCTGGAGGAACTCGGCGTGCGCGGCGTGTTGCCGTTGGAACGCCAGGCCGGAGTGGACGGATTCAAGCTGCGCCAGCAATTCCCGCGGCTGCTGATGGTTGGTCACTTCGACAAGATGACGATGAATCGCGGCGAGTCGGCGATGCGCACGGAGTTCGAGCGTCTCGTGCCACTAATGAAGACCGGCGGGTTCATCCCCAGTGTGGATCACCAGACGCCGCCCGGCGTGTCATTGGAGCAATACCGCGTTTACCTGAAGCTGTTGAATGAATACACCACCGGAGGCTGAGAGAATTCAACATGGCCCGGCAGCGGCGGCCCGTGGATCAAGCCCGAACAATCCATGCAACACATCGTTGCCAGCGCGGTCGAAGTCAGCGGTCAAACCAATGCGGCGCGGAAACACGCGCCGGCGCGGTTGAAGTGAACGAGGGGCAGCAAAACCGAAAGCAACCAAGACTACCGCGAAGACTTCGATAAACGCGCAAACAGCGCGAGCGCGGTGAGCGCCACGCACAGCCAACCGAACCAATCACCGTGTTCGTTGTAAAATGTGGCGGGCCGTTTTTCTCCCGGCGCAAGCACGGGAATTTGCGCGTTCATCACACCTGCACCATACACGCTGCCGGATTTGTCGCGGAAAATGTCTCGCAACCGACCGCGCTCATCAATCCAGCACGTGAGGCCGTTGTTGCAACAGCGCACGAGCGGGAGGCCATTTTCCACGGAACGGAAAACCGCGCTCGCGGCGTGCTGCCATTGCTCCGCGCCCTCGCCGAACCAGCCGTCGTTCGTGAGGTTCACAAGAAAATCCGTCTCGTCGTCCACGTACTCACGCACGAGTTGCGGGAAAACGTCCTCAAAGCAGATGAGCGTGGCGGTTTTCACTGTCCGGTGGGGCGAGACTGCTGGCGAGCCGCCCTTTGGGTCTGGCTGCGGTTCGCGAGGACGCTCGCCCCACCGATCCATTTCAAACGGCACGAGCTTGTCACCGGACGTGAAGCCACTGGTGATGGGCGTGAACCACTTCACGAACGGCAACCAGCGAATCAACGGAATGTATTCGCCGAACATGACGAGGTGGCGCTTGTGATACACGTTGGCCAGTTGGCCGTCCGGGCTGACCAGAAAGCTGCTGTTGAAGTAATCACCGTCGTCGGGGTTGGTCGAGTTGACGCGACGCCCGGCGTCATCGCTGCCGATGATCATCCAGACGCGGTTTGACCGGGCAAGGCTAGTGATGGTGCGAAACGTCTCCTCGTCGTAGCGAATCATCTTCGGAACGGCGGCTTCGGGCCAGAGCAGCAAATCGGTTTCGTTCGTGAGGGCCTGGGTGGTGAGTTCGAGCAACTGGCGGAAGCGGTTGTCGTTTTCCTTTTCGTTCCAGATCATCGTTTGCGGGATGCTCGGCTGGACGAAAGTGACGCGCAGCATTGGGCCGTCGGCGGTTGGTTCGCGCAATTTGCCGAAGCCAAAAACAAACACCACCACGAGCGCGGCCAGCGGCAAGATAATTTCGCCCAGCCAGGCGTGGCGCACCGTGGGCTGGCGCAAAATGGCGAGCACTGCCGAATAAATCGAAAGCGAAACCCAAACAATCAGGAACGAGACGCCATAAACACCCGTGACGGAGGCGATTTGAATCAGCGGCAGCATCCGGTATTGCGACGTGCCGATGAGATTCCACGGAAAGCCGCTGAGCAAACGACCTACAATCATTTCCAGCGCCACCCAGATGGCCGCTCCTGCGAGCGACCACGCCGTGCGCCGCGCCCAGGTCGAACCTGACACCTGACACCTGACACCTGACACCAACCACACCCAAGTTGCGGGATACAGCGCGAGATAGGCGCTGACCGAAACCAAACCCAGAATGGGATAGCCCGTGACGGGAATCAGCAGCAGCCAGTAAAGCGAGGCAAGATAATGCGCCAGTCCCGCCACGTATCCGATGCGAAAGGCATCGCCGCCGGTCTTGCCGTGGGCCGCGGCGAGCATGAACGCCGGCGCGACCCACGCGGAACCGGCGAGGCCGATTTCAAGAAAGGCCGCCGCCAACAGCAGTCCCGCGACGATGGCGAGCGAGTAGCGGCTGCGCAAAAGGATTTGGCCCGCGAAATTCTTCAACACGGGGAGCTTGGCGGAATAGCGGCGAAAGGCAAGTTCTTGGCTCTCCCGGCGAGTTGATTTGAACTCACGCGCTGAGCAAAACTGACATGGGAACTGGAACTTTTATGTGTTAAAACTCTTTTAAGAGTTTTGACACTTTCCAATCGCGCGGGTGAAACGCAACGACTCCGCAGTGCGCGGCATTTTCCGACTGGTACAGTTTCTTGACCTCGCCCGTCAACACGTCAACCATTTGAATGGTGTTGCCGTCATACCCCGCTCCATCGTTATCCGAGCGGGTGTCGAACACGATCCATCGGTTATCAGGCGACCAAACTCCGGTATTGGAAAGGATACGCCTCCGATGCCGTGGGTGATTTGGCGTCCGGGAGCGAGTGGTGGTGCTGCTGCGGAATCGTTTCGATTGTGGGAGGGACTGGAACAACTTGTCACAGGCAGGAATGTGATGGACCACGGTTGAAGGGCTGTGAAACGAACAATCACGGCTCGACCGATATCTTACGCGCCCGGGCAGACAAGCCGGAAAAATGGCGCGGCCTCCGGAACGCACGCGAGCGCCCCGTAGTCACCACGAAAGGCGGTGGCAGGGCGCGTTACTCCGCGTGCGCCCCCGTTTGCCTCCGAAGATCCGGACGGCGCGTACGGAGTGACGCGCCCTCCCTTGCGGCTCATGGAAAGATGCGAAACGGTTCGCCAACACTTTGAACTTTGAAATTGGCCGGACTCGCTTACGATCACGCCGTGAAAAGACTTCAGCGGATTCTCTTCCGCCTCTCGCTGGGGCTGGCGGCGCTCATAGTCATGGTGCTGGGCTTGGATTTATCCATGCCGCCGCTCAACATGCGCGTCACCGACGGCATCCGTTTCCGCCCGTGGCTCGCCCAACGACTGTTGCCGGTGAGAAAGCAAAGTTTCCTCCAGGCTTTTCGACTCGACGACGCGGTTTGGATTTCCACTCCTTGTGACTCCAGCAACGAACTGGCGCAGGGCATCAAAGATTTTCCACAGGTCCGGGGAAGCCACGCGGTGATCCCGAACTTCAACGGCGACTACGTGGGTTACGTCATTTCCCCCCGCGACTATCACTTGAACGGTTATGAGCCGCGCCTCATGTCGTTCTTTGGACCGAACGTGCCGGATTACTTTGATGAGTTGATCCGGACCATGGCGCTCGGCCTGGCGAACACGTAACGCGCAACTGCCGCAACGAAAACACGAAACTATTTATGCAAGCGACCTCCGAAACTCCGATTCAGGAAACCCTCCGCACCCTGCCCTCCGACGACATCCGCCAGATCATGTGGCGCTTCGCGGATCGCTACGAACTCCAGATGCTCGTGCAGGGCGTGCGCAGTGTGGCGCGTGGTCCCGTTGCGCGGCTCGTCGCCAGCGGTGGGCGCAACTCGCACGAGTGGACGCCGGAAAAAGCCAGCCTGCTGCCACACTTCGACGAAAGCGGCATCACGGCGGCGTTTCTGGACCCTGAGCATGGCGGGTTCATCACCGGACCAAAAAATCTGGCGTTGTCGCTCATCGCGTTTGAATTGTCCTGGGTGGACGCGGGCGCAGCCACGGGCAGCCTCGCGAGCAACCTTGGCCTTGCCCCGATTCACGAGCGGGGCACGCCGGAGCAGCGCGCCAAGTATGTCGCGGCCGCTGCGCCGTTGAAGCCCGGCGAGACTCGCAAACAAATTCGCGCTGCGTTCGCGCTGACGGAGCCAATCCCATTCGTCGGCGTTGAAACCGGCATGTTGGCTGGCAAGGTGCGGGTCGCGGAATGGAAGGACGGCCAGGAGCCACTGTTGCAGGTGGACAAGCGTGGCCGTTTCATCACGAACATGGGCTTCGCCAACGTCGTCACTGCCGCTGTGGACACAGACGATCCACGCATCAAGTCGAGCTGCATGATCATTTTGGAGGAAACAGATCCCGGCACATTCGATCGCGGCACGCCCACCAAGAAACTCGTCCATCAGCTTTCGTCCACCAACGATCCGGTCTTCAATCTCAAAGTGCCTGCCAGCCGCATCGTCGGCGGTTACACGATCAAGGACGGGGTCATCATCCCGAACTATTCGCACAACGAAATCATCGAAGCTGTTTTCCGCCGCACACGCGTCACGGTCGGCTTGATGACTTCGGCGAAGCTGCTTTCCGCCATCGAACCGGTGATTCTCTATCACCGCCGCCGGTTTCGAGGCGGGCAGGGCGCGCCCGGCACGCCGCGTTATGATCTGGGCATTCAACAAAAGGAAGATGCGCTGCATCGCCTCGTGGATATTTGGGCTACCGGCGAAGCCAGCGCCTCGCTCGGTTTCGAAGCCGCGCGCATGTATGACGAACTTGACCCGCTCGAAAAAGAAAAAGACCGCATCCTCGCGGAGAAGAAGCTTACCGGCCGCGCCGCGTTCAAGGAACTGACCAGCAA
>JALOTT010000261.1 GCA_025457745.1 Verrucomicrobiota bacterium | reverse complement strand
CGAGGTCGGCTGCTACGGCAGCAAAAGCGCGATCACCCCCCGGCTCGATGGCTTCGCGGCCACGGCCATGCGCTTCTCGCGGGCCTACTGCCAGGCTCCGCTGTGCAATTTCTCCCGCACCAGCATGCTCACCGGGTTGCGGCCGGAAACTACCGGCGTGATGGACAACAACACCCGTTTCCGTTGGAAGCTTCCGGATGTGGTGACCCTGCCGCAGCAGTTCCGTGCCGCAGGCTGGCGCACGGCGGCATTCGGGAAAATCTTCCATGGCGGCAGCATTCCTATCGAGGACGGTGCATCGTGGGATGCCGGGCCGGGAAGCGGCGAGCCGATTACGAAACCACCCGCGAAGCCCGAGGCCGCTAAAGAAAAACCAGAGAAAGCCGGGCGCAAGCCCGAGCAAAATAACTTCGACGCCTGGGGGCCGATTCCCGGTGGCGACACCGCCGCCGGCGACGGGAAGTATGCCCGCGCCGCCATCGCCGAGATGAAGCGCATGAAGGACGAGCCGTTCTTTCTCGCCGTCGGCTTCAAGAAACCGCACGCCCCGCTTTTCGCGCCGGAGAAATACTTCGCCCTGCATTCCCCCCGGGCCGACGACCTGCCGCCGAGTTTCCGCTACCCCGACGAACCACCGGTGACTTATCTGCCCACCGTTGCGCTGAGGCCGAACTTCGATCTCTTCGGTCTTCAGCGCACCAAGCCCGGCACCCGCGAGGAGGCGCTCTCCGCGCGCGCGGCCTATGCCGCCTGCGTTTCGTTCATCGACGCCCAGGTCGGACTCGTGCTCGACACCCTCGACGAACTGAAACTGCGCGACCGCACCATCGTCGTTTTGGTCAGCGACAATGGGTTTCAACTTGGCGAGCACGGCCTCTGGTCGAAGATGACGCTGCTGGAGGAAAGCCTGCGCGTGCCGCTCATCATCCGAGCCCCGAAGATCGCGCCCGGAGTTTGCGATCGCGTTGTCGAGCTGCTGGATATTTATCCGACAGTGCTCGAACTCGCCGGGCTGCCCCCCGCGTCCCATGTTGAAGGCCGCAGCCTGACGCCGCTCTTGCGCCAACCGGAGCGGGAATGGCCGCATCGCTCCTTCGCTCAATTGCCCAACCAGGAACGGCTGCCTGGCGGAGCCAAAATCACCGATGAAATGCGCGGACGAAGCGTGCGTGACGGCCGCTGGAATTACATCGCCTGGGCCGGAGGGCCCGAAGCCCTCTTCGACCTCCAAACCGATCCGTATCAGATGCAAAACCTCGCCGCCAAGCCCGAACACGCCGGCACCCTTGCCGCGATGAGAAAGTTGCTGAAGAATTCCCCAGCAGGCAACGCCTCACCCAAGCAGGAAACATCATCACCGAAGTCGTAGCCAATTCCATTACCACGACGCGAGCACTGCCCTGCGTTACGTCAAACCATCATGAAACAAATCAAGCTCCTAATCTCCGCATTGTTGGCCGTGATGCTCACGCTGCCGCTCCTCGCGGCCGACCAGCCGAACACGCTCACTGAGAAAGAGAAGGCTGCCGGCTGGCAGTTGCTCTTCAACGGCAAAGACCTCACCGGCTGGCGTGCCTACAAGACGCCCGAAGCCAACGGCCGGATCGGCGAGGGCTGGACGGTCGAAGACGGCCTGCTGAAGAAGCGCGCCGGAGTCAAAGGTGGCGACATCATCACCGAACAGCAGTTCAACGACTTCGAGTTGTCGTGGGAATGGCGCATCGCGCCGGAGGGCAACAACGGAGTGAAGTATCTCGTCACCGAGGCCCGGCCCGGCGCTCCCGGGCATGAGTATCAGATGCTCGACGACACCTCCGCGAAGTGGGCGAAGCTGCCGGCGAAGGACAAGACGGCGGCGTTCTATCAGGTGCTGGCTCCTGTCGAGGACAAGGGTTACAAGCCCGCCGGCGAATGGAATCAGTCCCGAATCCTCGTGACGGGCAACTATGTTGAGCACTGGCTCAACGGCAAGAAGGCTCTCGAATATGAACTCGGCAGCGACGCGGTGAAGGCCGCCATCGCGGCGAGCAAATTCAAGAAGTATCCCGACTTCGGCCAGAAGCTCAAAGGCCACATCATGCTGACCGACCACAACGACGAGGCGTGGTTCCGCAACGTCAAGCTGCGTGAGCGGTCGGAAAACAAAGTAAACAATCAAACAAAGTAAAAGAACTCCCTCGTTATGAACCGTCGTAATTTCCTGAAACAAAGCAGTGTCGCCGCGGGTGCGATCCTCATCGGCACCCACCGTGCCTGGGCCGGGGCCAACAACCGTATTCGGCTCGCCGTCGTCGGCATCCACGGCATGGGTCAGAATCACATCAAGGCATACAATGCGCTGCCCAACACCGAGGTCGCCGCGCTGTGCGACATTGACGAGAACCTGTTCCCGGAGGTCATCGCCAAGCACTTCACCGCGAAGAACCTTCGCGCGCCGAAGACCTACACTGACATTCGAAAGCTGCTGGAGGACAAGGAAATTGATGCCATTTCGGTGGTCACCCCGAACCACTGGCACACGCTGGCTTCAATCTGGGGCATCCAGGCCGGCAAGCACGTCTCGGTCGAGAAGCCTTGTTGCCACAATTTTTTCGAGGGTCAGCAACTGGTCGCGGCCTCAAAGAAATACCGCGTGCTGGTCCAGGACGGCGCGGAGCAGCGCAGCAACCCCTGCGCGCAGACCATGGCGAAATTCCTGCAGGAGGGCGGCCTTGGCGAGGTCTATATGGCCAAGGGCCTCTGCTACAAGTGGCGCAAGACCATCGGCCGCCACGAGGACGAGCCGGTGCCGCAGGGCGTCCACTACGACCTCTGGCAAGGTCCGGCTCCCGCGCGGCCTTTCAACCGGAACCGCTTCCACTACGAGTGGCACTGGAACTGGGACTACGGCAATGGCGACCTGGGCAATCAGGGCGTGCATGAGTTGGACATCGCCAGGTGGGGCCTCGGCGTGAAGCTGCCCACGAAGATTTCCGCGATCGGCGGCCACATGATGTTCAACGACGACCAGCAGACGCCGAATGTGTTGATGGCGATGTTCGAGTTCCCGAACCCCGACGGCGGCGGCGACAAAAAGAAGATTCTCCAGTTCGAGGTGCGCCCGTGGGTCAGCAACAGCGAGGACGCGTTGTGGATGAAGAAGTCCAACACGGACGACTACATGGCCACCAGTGCCGGCAACACCGTCGGCAATCTGTTCTTCGGCTCGAAGGGCTACATGGCCAAGGACGTCAACGAATGGCGGACCTTCCTCGGCGAGAAGCGCGAACCGGGCCCCACGGGCAAGGGCCTCGACAACCATTACCAGAAATTTGTCGAGGCCATCCGCGCCCCGGACCCTGAAACCTTCAACCGCAGCATCCAGGAGGGCTTCTACTCCTGCGCGCTGATTCATCTCGGCAACATTTCCTATCGCCTCGGCCGCAGCCTTGAGTTCGACCCGGCGACGATGAGATTTCCGCACGACCAGGAAGCCAATGCCATGTTGACGCGCGAATACCGCGCCCCGTTCATCGTGCCGGAAAAAGTCTAGGCAAAAGCCGATCATTCTGAAGAATCCCGATCCACATGACATCCCGCGAACAACTGCTTGCCACCCTTCATGGAAACTGAAGGAAAGGTGAATCCCATTCCCGAGAATCGCACCCATGTGCGCTGGACGATTTGCGGTCTGTTGTTCCTTGCGACGACAATCAACTACATTGACCGCGCGGTCTTCGGTATTCTCGGGCCCATGCTCGGCGAGGAGTTCAAGTGGAGCGAAATAGAATACTCGCGCATGATCATGGCGTTCCAACTGACATACGCCATCGGCTATGTCTTCTCAGGACTCCTGCTGGATTTGATTGGCGTCAGAATAGGCTTCTTGCTCATCGTGGGTGCCTGGAGTGCCGCAGCCGTGGCGCATGGATTCGTCCAATTTGTGCCGCATGGTTTGCGCTGGACATTGGGCGATGGACTGGTGCTCGCGGCACCGGTGATCGCGTTTGGTGCGGCGCGCGCGGCTCTAGGATTGGCCGAGGGAGGGAGCTTCCCGGCAGCCGTCAAGGCCGTCGCAGAATGGTTTCCGAAGGAACAGCGTGCGTTGGCGACCGGTCTTTTCAATGCAGGCAGTAATGCCGGGGCGGTTTCCTGTCCGCTACTGGTGCCGCTACTGGTGGAACGAGGGGGCTGGCCAGGCGCGTTCTATGCCACTGGTGCGGTCGGGTTTGTCTGGCTGCTGGCATGGTGGTGGTTGTACCGGGCGCCTGAGCAGCATCCGGGCGTCTCCCCGGCGGAGCTGGCGTATATCCGCAAAGACCCGCCTGATTCCGGCTTACCCATCCCTTGGCTCCAATTGTTCGGTTACCGGCAAACCTGGGCATTCATGACGGGGATGGCTGCGTCGGCGCCGATTTGGTGGTTTTACATCTTCTGGGGGCCTAAGTTTTTGAAGACGCAATTCAACATGAACCTCGCCGGCAGTAGTCTGCCACTGGCGATGATTTTTCTCGGCGCAGGTTTCGGCGGCATCGGAGGCGGTTGGTTGTCGTCGGCACTGATCCGCCGGGGCTGGAGCGTGCATGCATCTCGTAAAGTCGCGCTACTGGTTTGCGCACTTTGCGCCGTGCCGGTATTGGCGACACCGATGGCAGGCAATGTTTGGCTCGCCGTCTCGCTCATTGGCTTGGCGGCTGCGGCGCATTGCGGGTATGCGGCAAATTTGTTCACACTCGTCAGCGACACAATGCCCCGGCAGGCTGTGGGTTCCGTCGTCGGCATTGGCGGTATGACCAGTGCGCTCCTTGCTATTCTCTTTGCCGAATTGACGGGACGCGTGCTACAGGCAGGAAACGGCTATCAGCTTCTCTTCGCCATCGCGTCAACCTCGTATCTCGTGGCGTTGCTGCTGATCCATCTGCTGGTCCCACGACCGGAAATCTCATGATAATTCATCATCAACTCATGACTCCCCGCGACCGAATCCTCATGACATTGCGTGGCGAAATTGCCGACCGCGTGCCGGTGTCCCCGTTTGTTCAGGACGAGTACCTGGCATGCTACTACCCGCACAAGACCAAGGTGGATCGCGTGATCGACGCTACTGAACTGGCGAACGAACTCGACTTCGATTTAATGGCGAAACACCGGGCGTTAGAGCAGCCGCACTTCTTCCGCCGCAGCTACCTGAATTGGGAACTCCGCCGCACCGAATCACGCGACGCGGGCATGATCAAGCGCCGACTCGAAATCGTCACGCCATCGCGGACGCTCATCCAGGAGGAAACCGGCCCCGACAGTGGCGCCGCAACGACCGGCGTGCGGTTCCACGTAACGCGCACGCTGCTGCAGGACGCTGATGATGCGGAAGTGTTCCTGAAATATCTTCCGCCGATCAACGATGCCGACCGGCGCGAGATGCGCGAGATCGCGGCGACATGGCGTCGGATTATCGGCGACCGCGGCGTGCTTGCTCCGTGGGGGTTCGCGGGTGTGTTCAACTTCTGCGCCGACTTGTGCGGTATGGAGAATGTTTATGCCGCGCCCTACGAGGACGAGGCGTTCTACCGGGCCTTGATGGACGGTGTTACGAACGCGATGTGCGCCTACAGCGCCGCGCTCGGCGAAACAACGATTGATTGCATCGGTATCCAAGGCCACATGGCCGGTGGCGCGACAACGGGTCCGGATTTCTTCCGCGAGTTTGTCCAGCCCTACGAGAAGCGGGTGATTGACGCCATCCACGGGGCGGGCAAGTTCAGCGTCTATCACAACTGCGGCTGCGCGAGAAAACTCTACGATAACTACCGGGAACTCGGCATGACCGTCTGGGAAACCCTCTCCGAACCGCCGCGCGGCGACAACAACCTGGCCGAGGCCAAACAGGTCCTGGGCGACAAAATTTGTTTGCTGGGCAATCTGGATCAGGTGGAT
>JALOTT010000260.1 GCA_025457745.1 Verrucomicrobiota bacterium | reverse complement strand
CTGGCTGGAGCGTTCGTTCATTTGCAGAAGGAGCGATTGCGTCCGGCGGAGGCGTTGTTCCAGCTCGCCGACCGAAATCTGCACAAATACCCGGCCCTGCACCACGCCACGGATGTGGCCGGGATCTTGGGGCTGATCTCCCAGTGGCGGGCGGCCCTGGCGGAGCGGGAGTTTGGGGCGAATCATCTGGGCGAACTTCCTGCGCCGGTTATCCCGCTGCCGGAGTAGGGCTGGCGCGGGCGGCACGCTTGCGTTGAAGGGTGCCTGTTCTAGCATGGGTGCCGATGAATCTGCCGGAGCTCATCAAGAAACAAATCACCTCGCAAGGCATGCTGCGGCGTGGCGAGCGCGCCGTCGTGGCCGTCTCCGGCGGCGTGGATTCCATGGTGCTGCTGCATTTGTTGCACTCCTGGGCAACTGGCATGGGGTGGGGCCTTTCGGTCGCGCATTTCAATCACCAGTTGCGTGGACGCTCAAGCGATGCGGACGAGCGCCTGGTGCGGGCGACGGCAGACCGGCTGGGGCTGGCGTGTGACGTGGGCCGGGCGGATGTCCGCCAGTGCGCCAGACGGCGGAAAGTCTCGGTGGAAATGGCCGCCCGCGACTTGCGGCATGCATTTCTCGCGCGCTGCGCAAGCAAACGCAAGGCCGCCGTGGTGGTGCTGGCGCAACATGCGGATGATCAGGTGGAGCATTTCTTGATGCGCCTGATGCGTGGTGCGGGCGGTGCCGGTCTGCGCGGAATGGCGGGCCAAAGTTTTTCGCCGGCCGATCGCGGCATCCGCTTGGTGCGTCCGCTGCTTGCCCTGCCGAAGGCTGAGGTGCTGGCGTTTGCACGTTTGCAACGGATTGGGTTCCGGCAGGATGCCAGCAACGAGGCTGTAGAGTTTGATCGCAATTGGGTCCGGCACAAACTGCTTCCTTTGCTTCGATGCCGCCAGCCGGCCATTGAGCGGACGGTCCTGCGCAGTCTGGGAATTGTGGAGGCGGAGACGGATTACGCGAGGAGGTCCGCGCTGGAGTGGCTGGCGGAGATTCGCAGGGGGCGTCGCGTCCGGCCGACTGCTTTCGAGCAGCTACATCCGGCCGTGCAACGGCACGTGATTCAGGAGCAATTGATCGAACTCGGCTGTGAACCAGGTTTTGATTTGGTGGAGCACCTGCGAAATGAGCCAGGGCGGTCGGTCACGGTTGCCGCGCGCAAAGCGGTTGCGCGCGAACGGTCGGGCGTGGTGCGGGTGGCTGCGGCGCAAATCGCTAAGTTTGCCGGGGGACAACGGGTCATTCGCATCGTGCCGACGCGGCAGACCCGGGGTTGTGTGGAATTTGGAGGTGTGGTGGTGAACTGGCGGGTGTTGCGCAAACCGGCGGGCTTTTCGATGAAGCTTGAACGGAATGTTGAATACTTTGATGCTGAGCGGGTTGGGGCACGCTTGCTGCTTCGCCATTGGCGTCCGGGAGACCGCTTCCGGCCCATTGGCCTTACGGCGGCCACCAAGTTGCAGGACTGGTTCACCAACCGAAAGGTTCCGCGCACCCGCCGACGAGAACTGGTTTTGGCCGAGACTGAACGCGGCGACATCTTCTGGGTCGAAGGGGAGCGCATTGCCGAGGTGTGCAAAGTGACCCCCAAAACTCGCAGACTGCTGGAATTGCGCTGTAAACGCAGTTGATGCGGCGGTTGCGGTGGGCCGGGGCACATGGTAGTTTCCACGGACTTGAGACATGGCTGACGAACAAAAAAACAATAGCGGGGAGAAAGATTCAAAGAAGGTGACCGAGTTCCGCGTGCCGCCGCGCACGTGGGTGGTTTGGATCCTCATTCTGGGCGGGATTGTCACTTTAATGATGTTCCGCGACCGGATGGACACGCGGCTCGAAGAATTAAAGCCCCAGGCATTGCTGGAAAAGGTGGAGGCCAATCTCATCTCCCAAGCCACCATTGCCAACAGCCCGCAGTCGGCGGCCTACGACGTCACCGGTTCCTACTTCGCAACGGATGCCGACGGCAACAAGAAGATGGAAGCCGGCAAACCAGTTGAAGTGCCGTTTCATTCCAAGCTGTTGTTGACCGATGAACTGGTCGCGCGGCTTTACAAGCTGGACAGCATCCAGGTCAAGGAGCCGAACACCATGCTGACGAGCATCCTCATCAGCCTGCTGCCAATTCTCCTGATCGCCACGCTCATCTGGTTTTTCTTCATTCGGCAGATCAAGATGGCGGGCAAAGGCGCGTTGAGTTTTGGCAAGAGCCGGGCGCGGTTGCTTGCCAAGGAGCGCAACAAGACCACGTTCAAGGACGTGGCCGGCATTGACGAGGCCATCGAGGAGACCAAGGAACTCGTCGAGTTCCTGAAAGATCCCCGTAAGTTTCAGCGCCTCGGTGGACGTATTCCGAAGGGCGTGTTGATGGTCGGTCCTCCGGGAACGGGCAAAACGCTGCTGGCCAAGGCGATTGCCGGCGAGGCGGACGCGGCGTTCTTCAGCATCAGCGGGTCCGATTTTGTCGAGATGTTTGTCGGTGTGGGCGCGAGCCGGGTGCGCGACATGTTTGAGCAGGCGCGCAAGAATACCCCCTGCCTGATCTTTATTGATGAAATTGACGCCGTGGGTCGCAGCCGTGGTCATGGACTGGGCGGCGGCAATGACGAACGCGAACAGACGCTCAATGCCTTGCTCGTGGAGATGGACGGCTTCGATACCACGGACGGCATTATCATCATTGCGGCTACCAACCGGCCGGACGTGCTGGATCCAGCCTTGTTGCGTCCCGGTCGTTTTGACCGGCAAGTGACGGTCAATCTTCCCGACGTGCGCGGGCGCGAAGGCATCCTCAAGGTTCACGCCAAGAACATCAAGCTGGTGCCCGATGTGGATTTGTCGGTCATTGCCAGAGGCACGCCCGGCTATTCCGGCGCGGAACTGGCCAACCTGCTTAACGAGGCCGCGTTGCTGGCCGCTGGCCTCAATAAAAAAGCCGTCACGATGAAGGAATTGGAAGAGGCGCGTGACAAAGTGCGCTGGGGCCGTGAGCGTCGCAGCATGGCCATGACCGAGGAGGAGAAGCGCAACACTGCGTGGCACGAAGCCGGTCACGCGCTCGTGAATGTTCTGCTCAAGCACACGCACCCGCTGCACAAGGTCACCATCATCCCGCGCGGCCAGTCGCTGGGCTCGACCATGTCGCTGCCTAAGGATGACGTGCTGAATCGCCGCCAGAAGGAAATGGAAGATTTCATTGCCATGACCATGGCGGGTCGGATTGCCGAGGAGCTGGTCGCCGACGATATTTCCACCGGCGCGGCGGGAGACATTCAACAAGCCACCCACATGGCGCGTGCCATGGTCACACAGTTCGGCATGAGCGCCAAACTGGGCATGGTGCAATATGGGAGCGACGATGAATACGTGTTCCTCGGTCGCGAGATTTCCCGGCCTAAATCCTACAGCGAGGCCACCGCGCGCGAAATTGACGACGAGGTGCGCCGCCTGATTGACACGGGTTACAACCGGTCGCGTGATCTGATCTACGCCAATCGTGACAAGTTGGAGATGATTGCCAAGTGTCTGCTCGAGTACGAAACCCTCGACGGAGCACAGGTGGAGGAAATTGTTCGCACTGGCAAATTGACCACCCTGCCGCCCAAGCCCGGCTCGGATGTCGGTCCGATGCACGGTGCGCCCGCCGGGACACCCGTGCCCGAGCCGCCCCCGAAGCCCGCGCCGCCGGCCATGCCCGGATTGGGTTCGCCTGCCCCGGCGGCGGTCTGACGCACGCGTTGCATTGACGCCGCCCCCGCGCCCTCATAGCGTAAACGCATGATTATTGCGCCTTCGCTGCTGGCTGCGGATTTTGGCCGTTTCGCCAAGGAAGCGGAACGCATCTCCCGGTCCGGAGCCGACTGGCTGCACTTGGACATCATGGACGGGCATTTCGTGCCCAACATTTCCTTTGGCCCGCAGGTGGTGAAGACGCTCCGTCCCGTGAGCCGAATTTTCTTTGACGTTCACCTGATGTGCTCCAGGCCGGAAATTCTGCTCGCCCCCTTTCGTGAGGCTGGCGCGAGCCAGATTACCATTCACGTTGAATTGGGTGATCAGGCGGTCACGCAACTGCTTTGGAAAATCAAGTCCATGGGGCTGAAAGCTGGTCTGGCAGTCAACCCGCCGACGTCCATTTCCCACGCGCTGCCGCATCTCGAACAGATTGATACGCTGCTCGTGATGACGGTAAATCCGGGGTTTGGTGGTCAATCGTTCATTTACGAGACATTGCCGAAGGTTCAGCAGGCTGCCGCCTGGCGGCGCACGCGGGAGTTGGACTACCGCATTGAGGTGGACGGCGGGGTTAATTTTGCCACTGCTGCCGAATGTGCGCGCGCCGGGGCGGACACTTTTGTGAGTGGCACCGCCCTGCTGGGGTGTCGCAATCTGGGAGCTGCGGTAAAGAAAATGCGCAAATGTGTGGAGGCGGCACAGGCGGACGGGACCCGTCAAACAATGCTGCAGGCGGCAACTTCCTAGCGTGAGTGGCTCCATCAAGTTTGGCACGGACGGCTGGCGGGCGGTTATCGCCGAAGACTTCACGTTTGAGAACGTCGCCCGGGTCAGCCAGGCCGCGGCGGATTATTGGGACGGCAATCCAGTGGCGAATACGGAGCGGCGCGTTGTGATTGGCTACGACCGGCGCTTTCTTTCCGACCGCTTTGCGTCCACGGCAGCCGAGGTGTTTGCCGGAAACGAATTCGAGGTGGTGCTGACGCCTGAACCCACCACCACCCCCGCCGTCTCCCTCGCGGTCAAGCAACTCCGCGCAGTGGGCGGCGTTGTGATCACCGCCAGCCATAATCCACCGCACTTCAATGGCTACAAGTTGAAATCCCATTACGGCGGCCCCGCCATGCCGGAAACCTGTGCAGCCGTCGAGTCGTTGCTGGACGTGCGACCGGTTCAGCGAACCCCTTTGGAATTGGGAATCAAGGCGGGTTTGATTCGCCGGCGCAGCCTCAAGCCTGCGCATTATGCGGCGGTAAAGCGATTGGTGGACTTCAAGCTGGTTCGCAACTCCCGGCTGCGTTTTGCCCACGATGCCTTGTTTGGCGTGGGGGCAGGTTGTTTTGAAGATCTGCTGGCGGGAACAAGCTGCCGGGTCACGACGTTGAATGGGAAGCACGATCCTTTGTTTGGCGGCATCAATCCCGAGCCGATCCGCCAGAATTACCGGCTGAGTTCGCAGTGGTTGCGCCGGCATCCGCATGATCTTTGCCTCGTTACCGACGGTGACGCCGACCGTGTGGGTGGCATGGACGGGCGCGGGGGATACTTGTCCACGCACGAGATCATCGCATTGCTGCTTCACCACTACATCCAGAACCGGAAAGAAAAAGGCCGGGTCATCAAGGCGCTGACGACCACTTCGATGCTGGACAAGATGTGCGCGGCGCACGGCCTGCAACTGGAGGAAGTGCCGGTGGGTTTCAAACACATTTGCGGTGAAATGGTGCGCGGCGGCGTGATGCTGGGGGGCGAGGAAAGCGGTGGCATCGGTTTTGCGGGCCATATTCCGGAGCGCGATGGAATCGCGGCAGGATTGCTCTTGTTGGAGTTGCTGGCGGTGGAGCGCAAGCCCCTGCGCAAACTGCTGGCCGCTCTGCGACGTGATTTTGGCCCGCATCACTACGACCGGAGCGACATTGCCTTCCCCTTGCAGAAGCGTCCGGCATTGATGGCATTTCTGGCGGCGAATCCGCCGGCCCGACTGTTGAGGTCGCCGGTTTTGAAGGTGCATACCTACGATGGGGTGAAGTTTGTGGCGGCCGACGCGTCCTGGCTGATGTTGCGTGGCTCTGGAACCGAGCCGGTGTTGCGGATCTACGCGGAGGCCGCCTCGCCGGCAGCTGCGCAAGGCCTGCTCCGGGCTGGCCGGCGGCTGGCGGCTC
>JALOTT010000259.1 GCA_025457745.1 Verrucomicrobiota bacterium | reverse complement strand
ATGTCTCCATGTTGTGGCCAGAGTTGCTACCGCATCTCCGGCCTCAATAGGACATTTTCATGGAGTTAAAAACCGGACATTCTCATGGAGTCGAGACAACCTGAGACATTGGACTTTAGACTTTAGACTCCAGACTTTAGACTCCGCCCCCAATGTCGCAAATGCTCAAGTCGTCCGGGGCGATGGCCGGCGCCACCCTAACCAGCCGTTTGCTGGGCATGGTGCGCGAAATGGTCTATGCCAACTTCATGGGCGACGAGCGGGTGGCGGGCGCGTTCAAAATCGCCTTCATGATTCCCAACCTGTTCCGGCGTCTGCTGGGCGAGGGCGCGCTCACGGCCGCGTTCATTCCCGTCTTCAAGGAAAAGGAAAAGACGCAGGGCGAAATCGAAATGTGGCGGTCGGCCAACGCGGTGATCTCCGGCTTGGTCGTCGCGGCGGCCGTCATCATCGGGCTGGTGATGCTGGGCGTATCGCTCGCGTTGGCCGTGCACCAGTTCGACGCCCAGACGGAACTGATGCTGCGACTGTTGCGGGTGATGTTCCCCTACATGCTGCTGGTGTGCGTCGCGGCGGCATTCATGGGGATGCTCAACGCGCGCGGCCATTTCTTCATCCCGGCCATGGGCGCGACGATGTTGAACGTCGTGATGATCGCGTCGGTGCTCTGGCTCGCGCCGAAGATGGGGCAGGCGTTGGACGAACAAATCTTCGCGCTGGCCATCGGCGTGCTGGTGGCCGGGGTGGCGCAGGCGGCGTTTCAAGTGCCGACGCTCTGGCGCGATGGCTTTCGGTACCGCTGGGTTTCGCCGTGGCGGGATGAGACGGTGCGGCGCGTCGTGATGCAAATGATTCCGGGCGCGCTGGGTGTCGCCGCGTTTCAAATCAACGTGCTGGCCACGCAAGGCATCGCCTTTTGGGTGGATCCGCAGATCAATGCGTCTTTCGACTACGCGGTGCGGCTGATGGAACTGCCGCAAGGCATGTTCGGCATCTCGCTGGCGACGTTTCTGCTGCCGACGCTTGCCGGGTTGGCGGCGGAAAAAAACTTCTCCGAATACCGCGCCACGTTGCGGAGCGGTCTCGGCACCCTGCTCTTCGCCAATCTGATTGCATCCATCCTGTTCGTCGTGCTGGCCGAGCCGATTGTGCGGCTGATTTTTGAACACGGCAAATTCACCGCTGCTTCGACCGGACGCGCCACTTTGGCGTTGGTGTGCCTGGCGCCGGGATTGGTGGCGTTCTCAACCGTCAATGTTCTGGCGCGGGCGTTTTATGCGTTGGGCGACATTGCAACGCCGATGAAAATCAGCCTCTTCTGCCTAGTTGTGAATTTGATCCTTACGGCGGCCCTCGTGCATCCTCTGCGGCAGGGCGGACTGGGAATTGCCAACACCGCAACCGCGCTGTGCAACCTGGTCCTGTTGTTCTACGCGCTCCGCCGAAAGCTGGGCAAATTGGAGATGGCCTCGCTGCGCGCGACGTTGCTGCCGCTGGCGGTGGCAGGCGCTCTGGCGGGTTTGGCTGCGTGGTGCGGCGGCCGTTTCTGGGAGCGTTCCATTGGGCACGAAGTGGTCGCGCTTAAAATCGGCGCTGTGTTTGCGCCGGCAGCGGTGGCTGGCTTGATTTACTGGCTGGTGGCGCTGGCGTTCAAAGTTCCGGCGGCCAAGGAAATGACAGGGTTGATGTTCCAGAAGTTTCGCGGCAAGCCGCGAAGTTGAAATCGTTGGCCAATCCGTCGCGGTTTTCGCGGGCGAAATCCGAAACATTCAACGCCCAACATCCAACCAGCGAACGCGCGAACGCACGCCACGTGGATGTTCGATGTTGAATGTTTGTTTCGACCGTTTCCCAAACTTCGTCGCTTTGAGGGTTTGACCTCGCTTCGCGGCCTGCTTATACTCGCCCCTCTGTTTTATGAAGATTTTGGTTTGTGATCCGGTTTCGCCCAAGGGAATCGCTTTGCTCCAACAACGGCCTGAGTTTCAGGTGGTCGTGTTGCCCAAGCGCCTGTCCGAGGCGGAATTGTTGCCCATCGTGACCGACGTGGTGGCAATGGTCGTCCGTTCCGAAACGAAAGTGACCCGCAAGGTCATTGAGGCCGCGCCGAAGCTGCGCGTGGTGGGCCGGGCCGGCGTGGGCGTGGACAACGTGGACGTGGAAGCCGCCACGCAACGCGGCGTCGTGGTCATGAACACGCCCGGCGGCAACACGATTTCCACGGCGGAGTTGTCCTTCGCCATGATTCTCGGTCTGGCGCGCAAGGTGCCGCAGGCGGCCGCCTCGATGGGCGCGGGCAAATGGGACCGCAAACAATTTCAAGGGGCGGAACTTGCGGACAAGACACTGGGCGTGCTCGGCATGGGCCGGATCGGCAGCGAGGTGGCCAAACGCGCCCTTGCCTTCGGCATGAAGGTGATTGGTTACGATCCGTTCCTCACGGAAGCCCGGGCGCAGGCGCTGGGCGTCGAGTTGGCCGCCGACCTGGACAGCTTGTACCGCGACGCGGACTTCATCACCGTCCACATGCCGGTGACAGAGTTGACGCGCGGGATGCTCAATACCGCCGCGTTTTCCAAGATGAAACCCGGCGTGCGCATCGTGAATTGCGCGCGCGGCGAAATCATCGTGGAGAGCGACCTCATCGCCGCGCTGGATTCGGGCAAGGTCGCCGCGGCCGCGCTGGACGTTTTTGCGACCGAACCGCTGCCCGCGGACCATCCGTTCCGCAAACATCCCGGCATCACGCTCACGCCGCATCTCGGTGCGAGCACGGCGGAGGCGCAGGAAAAATGCGGGATCGAAGTGGCCGAGGTGATCACGGCGTATCTGCTCACCGGCGAAGTTCGCAACGCGGTGAACCTCCCTTATCTCGACGCCCAGACATACGAACAGATCAAGCCCTACATCACGCTCGGCGAGAAGTTGGGCAAGCTGCTCGCGCAACTCGCGCCGCCCCAGGTGGACCGCCTGCACATCACCTACGGCGGCAAGGCCCAGGATCTGCCGAACATTGACCCGGTCACACGCGCCATCGTGCTCGGTTTCCTCTCGCGCGCGGCGGTCAAGGACCTCAACAACATCAACGTCCGCAGCATCGCCTCCACGCTTGGTTTGACGGTGGAAGAGAAGCGATCCAACGAACCGGTGACATTCAATGAATGGCTGCACGTGCAGGTGTTCAATGGCGCGAAGAAGGTCATTTCAGCGGGCGGAACCTTTTTCGGGTCGCCCAACAACCCGCGCATCGTGCGGCTCTACAGCACGCCGGTTGAAATTCCCATCAGCGGCACACTGTTGCTGCTCACGAACAAGGACCGGCCCGGCATCGTGGGTTACCTCGGCACCTTGTTGAGCAAACACCACGTCAACATCGCCAACATGAGCCTCCATCGCGACATGGCCGGCGGCCACGCGCTCACCGTGTTGTGCCTGGACAGCGAGCCGCCCGCGCCGGTGCTGGCCGAATTGGAGCGCGACCCCGATATCCGCAATGTCAAAGTCGTCACATTATAAACCATCCAAACCCAAAAAAGAATCATGACTCATAAAACCGCAAAGATCGTTGGTATCGCGCTGTTCGCCGCGCTGTTCGCCACCCCCGGCGCCTTCGCCGTCAATTCCGACACGAATGCCGCTGCCAAGCCCACCGACAAACTCACCGAGTTGTTCGGCGACCCGGTCATCGCCAAGGGCAAAGGCGTGGAGGTCAAGCGCAGTCAACTGGACTCGGCCATGATCGGCATCAAATCGGCGGCGGCGGCCCGCGGCCAGATGCCGCCCCCCGAGCAAGTGCAACTGATCGAGCAACAGATTTTGCAGCGCCTGATTCAAATTCAACTGCTGCTCAACAAGGCCACCGACGCCGACAAGGCCAAAGGCCGGGAAGCCACCGACAAGCGGTTTGTCCTCATCATCAAGAATGCCGGTTCGGAGGAAGCGTTTGACCGCCAGCTCAAGTCCGTCGGCATGACCCGGGAAGAATTGCGCACCAAGATGGCCGAAGAGGCCAGCGCCCAGGCCGTCCTGGAACGCGAACTCAAAATCACGGTGACCGATGAAGCGGTGAAGAAGTTCTACGACGAAAACCCGACGAAATTCGAGGAGCCGGAGATGGTGCGCGCCAGCCACATTTTGTTGAGCACGCTCGATTCGACCACGCGTCAGCCGTTGTCAGACGAAAAGAAGGTGGCCAAGCGCAAACAAGCCGAAGACCTGCTCAAGCGCGCCCGCGCCGGCGAGGATTTTGCCAAGCTGGCGGGGGAATTTTCCGAAGATCCCGGCTCAAAAGAAAAAGGCGGCGAATACACCTTCCCGCGCGGCCAGATGGTGCCGGAGTTCGAGTCGGCGGCGTTTTCATTGAACACCAACCAGATCAGCGACATCGTCACCACACAGTTCGGCTACCATATCATCAAGCTCAGTGAAAAAATCCCTGCCCGCCAAGTCGCCCTGGCCAAAGTGGCCGACGACCTGAAGGAAGGCCTGAAGCGCCAGGAGATGGAGAAACTCCTGCCTGATTACATGGAAAAACTCAAGCAGGACGGCAAAGTGGAAATCCTCGACGAAAATCTGAAGCCGAAGGAGATTGCTCCCGACGCCACCGCAAAACCCGCCCAACCGGAAAAGACGGATGACAAGAAGTAAGCGCGCAGTCTAGGCCTAATACCCTTCGGGATTGTCTGTGCATCAGCTCAGAGGAGTTGGAAGTGGAGCGGGCCTTCGATCGATTCGTTGCGTAGGAGGCGCGGCCAGCCGCTCACCGGCTGACGAATCGCGCGGGGACAACTGCGGGAGCGTCGCGGTGACGTGACGCACCGGCCCATGTGTGCGTAGAACCGTTTCACCAACTGCTCCTTCTGTCGCTCGCTCAACAAGTCTTCGCCCAGCGCCAGCGTCAGCCACAACGGACGCAACAACTCCAGCACCTTCACAAAGCTCACCCGCAACACGGGCCGCTGTCCCGCCGCCGCCCGGGACCGTTCCGCCGCCACCAGCGCACTGCACAACACCAACGCCGCGATCTCCTGCGCCGCCGTTTCCGGCGTGTGGCTTTGCAGCACCTCGCTCTTGCGCAACGACCGCTTCAATTCCCGGTAATACAACTCGTGTTCCCACCGCTGCGCATACAGCCCCGCCAATTCCCGCGCCGCCGCCACCCGCCAATCCAACAGACTGGTCCACAACCGCAGTTCTTGACTCCGATGCCCCTTGCGCCCCACCCGCACCCGAATCTCGCGCACCTCGATCCATTGCAAAATGTGATTGGGGTTGCCCTTTTGCCGCACCGGCAGCCGCACCAGCCGGCTGCCATCCTTGAACCGGCAGACGACGGTCGCCTTGATGTTGCTGCGGGCGCGAATTAAAAAGTGACTGCCCACCCGCCGACAGGCCGCCAGCGCCTCGGCCGCAAACGCCGCGCAGCCGTGCAACCGATCCGCCAGCAACAACGCCCCCTTGGGCAATTGGTGCAACAACCCGCGCGCCAGTGCCCATTCCGACTGGCCCTGCCGCCCCAGCGCCGCCGCCAGCGGATTGTGCAGGCCGACTTCCAGCAACACGTCCACCGTGAGCTTGGCAAAGGCCGCCCGACCCCGCCGGCTCTTGGCCTTCTGGACCGAGCGATTGATTTGCGGCGTGTTGGTCAGACTGAACTGGGTGGCATCCAGCGCCAGCAACCGCCAACCGCGCCAGAACGCCTCGGGCTGCCGGCGACGGGTGGCCCGAGGTCGCAACGCGCGGCGCAGCAACTCGGCAAAGACCTCCCAAGGCAGCCGGGCACGCCGCTCGGCCCACGAACTGTCGGCCAGCCGCGCGCCGAACAGTTGCAGGAAGTGTTGCGCCAACGTGCCCGCTCCATCAAGAGTTGGGTCAACGGCACGCGCGGTTTGGCCCCGCGGCGGTGGCCCAACGTCGGGGTGAACGTGCCGCCCAAGAGTTGCTGCCACGCGGCGAGGAAGCCGCTGACGGCCGCAGTGCTCGAATCAAGCGACGCAGCCTGACGAGACCGAGGATGTTTTCGCATCCCCAGTGTAAGTAGCTGATTATCAACAAGGGTCCAGAACTTTCTTCACCCCACCCAATCCCCGAAAGGCGTTAAGTCTAGGCCGAATACTTTTTCGAGAACCGCTTTTGCGTTTCCTCTTCGCTGTCCGCGCTTGTGCTCTCCGCGGGCGCGGTTTTGTTTTCGGCGGCCGCAGGCGGACTTTCCTTGGCCGTGGCGGCGGTTGATTCCGCCGTCCTGGCCGGAGCTTCGGGCGCGTTCACTGTTGCCACAAACGCGAGACGCAACGCCATGAGACTTTGCTTGAGCAGCGCGGTTTCCTGCGGGTAGAGGTTGCCCTTGGTTTTAACTTCCAGCATCTCCAACTGGTCAATGAACAGCTTGGCCGCTTCGAGGTCGCGCATCGGCTGGCCGGTTTCGGGATGGGGCGTTTTACCCAGCAGCATCATCGCCAGGTTGGATTGCTGCAAAACCATCTGCGCAAACAGCGCCGAGTGCATTTGCTCGCGACCGAGGCCGGCAAACTCTTCGCGCGCCGCTCCTGTCCCCGTGCTTGCGTCACTCATGGCTGTCCCTCCGATGACTGCGAATTTCCTGAATCATAAATTGGATGAGCTGCCGCAACCGCGATTCCAAGTCCACCGTTTCGAGCATCGTCTGCCGCTCGGTGGCGTCCGGGAGCACCGCGCATGAAACCAGGTCCACCGCCTGTTCCGGGTCCGCAATGGAGTCGAGATAACCCAGCACTTGCCTGGCGAAAGATTCCGGTGGCTGGGCGGAGTCGGGTTGCGACATCAACGGGAACGGCAATCCCAGGGCGAAGCGTTCCTCAAGCAATTCCCGCACTTTGGCCAGCAACGCGTCCGCCGCCACGCTGTCGCACGGCGGGGTCGCCAGCGGTTGGACGCGCGCCACGCGATACGGCCGGGTGCGGACGGTTTCCCCCAGCGCCACCCGGGCGACGCCTTGCAAGATGAGATGCGACGTGCCGTCTTTGTGGGCGACAGAAACGCGGATCACACCCAGTCCCGCGACTGGCACGGGCATTTCGCGCTGGCTGCCCGGCTTCCGCATGGCCACGCAAAACATGCGGTGCGAATCCAGCGCGTCGGCCAGCATCCGCCGGTAACGCGGCTCAAAGATGTAAAGCGGCAGCAACGCCTGCGGGAACAGCGTCACGTTCGAGAGCGTCATCACCGGCACTTCGTGGGGCAATTTCATGTTTTCGCGTTCAATTTAGGGCAAAGGCCGCCGCGCGCAAGGGGGAGATGGGGCAAAATACATTTTACGGATGCGGGCTTGCCAAACACGGCGCGGCCGGGCATTGTCTGGCAGTATTATGAAAAATCTCATTGGCGTTATCATTTTGGCGGTCATCTGCATCGGCTTGGGCGTGGCACTGGTTACCACGAAAAAGCAGGCCACCGTGGAGAAGAAAAAGGACACCGACACCATTTTCACCCTCTCCAACCAATGGGTGGAAACCAGCGGCAAACTCGAGGAGCAGAAGCAGGTCAACCTGACGCTCGAAAAAGATGTCGCCACCCGCAAAACGGAGTTTGCCGAGTTGACCAACAAGTTTTCCGAAATCGCCACCGTCCTCGTCAAAACCGAGGAATCGCTGAAACTCACCAAGGAAGAGTCGGCCCGGCGTGAAGCCAAAATTGCCGAGTTGGAACAGCAGAACGCGCAACTCGACCAGCGCGCCGCCGCCCTCAGCACCTCGCTCACGAATCTCACGATCCAGATTGCCGACACCCAACGCAAGCTCGCCGCGTCCGAGGGCGACAAGGCGTTCCTCGAAAAGGAACTCAAGCGGCTCATGGGCGAGAAGGCCGAGTTGGAACGGCAGTTCAACGACCTCGTCGTGCTGCGCACGCAGGTGGCCAAGCTCCGGGAGGAGTTGAACATCTCGCGCCGGTTGGAATGGATTCGCAAGGGACTGTTCGCGGCCGACGGCCAGAAAGGCGCGCAGCAGTTGATGCAACGCAGCACGCCGGCCACCGCCGCGCCCAAGCCGTCCGGCACCTATGATTTGAACGTGGAAGTCAACGCCGACGGCTCGGTGCGCGTCATCCCGCCGCTGACCAACGGCCCGGCTGCGACCCCACCGCCGAAGTAATGACCCGCGCCCCTCGCGGCAACGGCAAATCTGACACCGACCTCGCCAACTAGTATCTTGACACGTAAGTATTACAACATTATGGTTGCGGGTAATGCGACCACCGATCGAACTACATCTGACCGAGCCCGAACGGGAAAAGCTG
>JALOTT010000258.1 GCA_025457745.1 Verrucomicrobiota bacterium | reverse complement strand
GATGTAAATGATGTGGCGCGCGTCCTCGATGCCAAGGATCGAAGTGGCCAGCCACTTGTAGAGCGGCTCTAACACCGGAATGGACAGGAGAAACAGCGACATCCCGATCCACATCACCGCGTAGGCGGGACGAAAGACGTTCTGCCGGATGCTCCGAAACACCACCAGCAGAAAGATCAGCCCTAACAGGAAGGCGATTATTTTAATTTTCAGGCCCATGTGGTCATCTCCTTTCTCGAATCAACCGTTGCTGCAACAACACCCCGCCGATGTTCACCAATCCCTTGAAGGGAAACGTAAGCGCATTGATCAAATCATATTCCGACTGGCCGTGGACGCGTTCCCGCATGCGCACCGGCACCTCCAGGATGCGCGCGCCGCTGAAATGGCTCAACAACAGGAGTTGATTGGTGTCGTGAATCTCGTGCCGGAAACGGTGGCCAAAGAACTCGATCACCCGGCGGCTGTAGGCACGGAAACCAGAGGTCACATCCGTGATCGGGTGGCCGACGACCCGCGAGTCAATCCACGAGAACAGCGAGATGCCAACGCGCCGGAGGGCCGTGGATTGAAATCCCTGCTTCTCGATGAACCGCGATCCGATCACGTAATCGGCCTCCCCCTTCTGAACCGGCGTGATGACCCGGGGCAACTCGGCGGCGAGGTGCTGGCCGTCGCCGTCGAACTGGCAGAGGATCTCGTAGCCGTGCTGCCAGGCGTAGTTGAAATAACTGGTGACTGTTCCCATCGAACCGCCGGTGTTGATGCAGTGCGAAACCACGGGAACTCCCACCTCGCGACACAGCGCGGATGTATTGTCAGATGAACCGTTGTCAACCACGATAACGTCGAAGCCGCGATTGTGCTGCTGGAGATCTTCGAGCGTAGCCCGGATACTCCGTTCTTCGTTGTAGGCGATGACAGCGACGAGTGTCTTCATAGTTTGCGCGCCGGCACCCCGACATAGGTGCCAGCTTCCGTAATTTCGCGAACCACGACGGCACCCGCGCCGATGACCGCGCCGCGGGCAACACGCAATCCCTGCATCACGACCGCGCCCGCGCCGACGAACACTTCATCCTCCAACGCGACCGCACCGCACAGGTTCGCGCCCGGACTGACGAGGTTATAGCTGCCCAAGACGCAGTCGTGCGACACCGTGGCCCCCGGGTTGAACTGGTTGAACGAGCCGAGGCGGATCGCGGTGGTAAAAGTCGCGCCGTTGAGCGCGATATTCCCGGCGCCGAGCTGAATGCGCGCCCAGTCGCCGCTCACATCCGGGTGAATCAGGTTCGGGAACGAAAGACGCGGGTTGGGGCGCAGCCGTTCATGCACGACCCGCAACGCGGCGGGTTGGCCGATGGCGACGGCCACGGCGCAGTCCTGAGTGCGCCGCAACAGCCCTTCGTCGGTGTCCATGATCGGGTAATCGCCTTGGCGTTGGCCTACGCAGTCGGGGCGGTCAGTGATGAAGCCGAGCAGTCGCCAGGCCGGTTGCTGGCGGTTGATCTCCTCGACGAGGAAGGCAACTTCCTTGGCGAGTCCGCCGTGGCCGACAATAACCAAGTCGTTCATGCGCGCCGCTCCAATGTGCCGGCAACGCGCTCCAGTTCGTCGGCGGTAAGGTTGACCGAGCAGGGGAGGTTCAAAGTCGTCTCCCACAGGCGCGGGGCGCGCTCGATCCGAAAATGCTGACAGGTCTGGTAGGGCCGCTGAAGATGATTCAAATGCCAGAGTGGCCGGGTCTGGATGCCCTGTCTGGCCAGCATCGCCATCGTGGCTTCGCGGTCCAAGCCGTAGGCCGCCGCGTCAATCCGCATGGCGTACATCCAATGGTTGTTCCCGGCGTACGGCGGCGTCTCGGCCAAGCGCAGGCCGGGCACAGCGTCCACGCGCGCTTGGTAGCGCTGATAGTTCTGTTTCTTGATCCGCAAATACTCGGGCAACTGTTCGAGTTGCGCCACGCCGAGCGCGGCGGCGACGTTGGTCAGGCGATAGTTGTAACCGACGTAGTGGTGGACAAAGCGGACCTCGTCGTCCTTGGCCTGCGTGGTCAGGTACTTGGCGCGGGTCGCCAGCACGTCGTCGTCGGTCAGAATCATGCCGCCGCCGCCCGTGGTGATGATTTTGTTGCCGTTGAACGAGAGGCAGCCGATTTCGCCGAGCGTGCCGGTGTGGCGACCGTCGCGGTAGCGCGTGCCGAGACTCTCGGCGGCGTCCTCGACCATCTTGATGCCCCGCTCGCGGCACAACGGCAACAACCCGTCGAGGCAGGCTGCATTGCCGAAAACATGGACCGGGAGCAGCGCGGCAATGCGCCGGCCGGTTTGCTTGTTGAAGCTAGCTCCGTCTCGGAAAACCGTCTGCTCGCGGATGAACTGCGCGGTCGAGTCAGGATCAAGATTGTAGAAGTCGTCGCAGTCCAGGAACACCGGTTCGGCCCCGAGGTAGCGGACGACATTGACGGAAGCAATGAAGGTGACGGTCGGTGTCAGCACTTCGTCGCCGGCCCGCACCCCGGCCAGTTGGAGCGCGACGTGGAGCGCGGCGGTGCCGCTGGCGCAGGCGATGGCGAACTTCGCGCCGGTGTAACGGGCCATCTCGGTCTCGAAGCGATCCACGAATTTTCCGGCGGAGGAAACCCAGCCCGTATCCAGGCATTCCTTGACGTAGGTCCATTCGTTGCCGCGCAAGACTGGGACGCTAAGCGGGATCATGATGGCATGCTTCAGACGTTGCGGTAACGGGCGGCGTCGGGATCGCTGATGATGCCGCCGCGCAAGGCTGCGGCGATTTCACGGATGCCGTCGGAGAGGTGCTTGGTGATCTGAAAGCCGAGCGCGGTTTTAATGCGAGTGAAATCCACCCGATAGTCGCGCGGGTCTTCGACCTTGTGGACGTACTCCACACGACCGGCAACGTCTGGTAGCGCGCGGTTGACCGCCTCAACGATCATCTTTTTGGTGAAGTTCTCCGTGGTGTCGCCGACGTTGAAAACGTTCTGGCGGACGGTGGCGGCTGGGCTTTCAAGGACGAGCCCGACGGCGCGGGCAAGGTCTTCAACGTGGCAGTAGGGCCGCCAGAACTGTTCGCCGAAAACGCGCAGCGTGCGGCCCAACACGAGGTCGCGGACGAATTCGTTGACGGTGAGGTCAAAACGCATCCGCGGTGACAGGCCGTACACGGTGGAGAACCGCAGGGCCGTGGGGATGAAGTCCTGGCGAAAATCTCCGGTGAGCAGGGCTTGCTCGATTTCAACTTTCAGCTCGGCATACAAGGACACGGGCCGCAATGGCGAATCCTCAGTGACGAGTCCGCCACCCTCCATCTTGCCGTAGTTGCTGCACGTGGAGGCGAACACGAAGCGCCGCACCTGTGGTTGCCCCTGTGCCAGATGCAACAGCGCGAGCGAGGCGTCGCGGTTGACGGCGCGGGTCAGGTCGGGCTGCTGGGCACAGGCTGGGTCGCCGACGATGGCGGCGAGGTGGGTCACAGCATCCACGCCGGCCACGGCGGCGCGCACAGCGCTGACGTCCCGGAGATCGCCCCGGACAAATTCAAAGCGCGGATGGCTCGCGACGCCGAGGATGGCTTCGCCGCCGTAGTTCAGGGAGTCAAAGCCGCGCACATCGTGGCCGCGTTCGAGCAATTGGCGCGTCAGCACTGAGCCGATGTAACCGGCACAGCCGGTGACCAGGACTTTCATTTCGGTTCCTCCTTGAAGTGTTTGTGATAGACGTCCTGGGCTTTCTCGTAGTCGGTGATCTGGCCAATGTCGAGCCAGTATTCCTGCATCTCGTATTTGAGCACGGGCAGGTTGCGGCGGAGCATCTCCTTGATGAGCATGTCCATGCCGAAATAGGTGTCGGGTGGAATGACAGTGAAGATTTCCGGTCGCATCACGTAGATGCCGGCGAGGATGTGTTTCACGATGTTGGGTTTCTCCTCGATGCCGGTGACATGGTCGCCGTCGAAGTAGAGGTCGCCGAACGCATAGGGCGTGATGTGCTGGCGGATGGCGAGGGTCAGCCAGGCCTGGTTCCGAAGGGCGAAACGGTAGAACGCGCCGAAGTCCAACAGGCTCAGGATGTCGCCGTTCATTACGACGAACGGCTCGGTCAGCTGCGCTTGCAGCAGCGTCAAGGGGCCGGCCGTACCCAGCGGAATCTGTTCCTTGCTGACGGTGATCTTCACGCCGTACTGCGCGCCGGTGCCGACGAAGCGTTCCAAGTAGTCGGCTTTGTAGTTGGTGGCCAGGATAATCTCGTCGAAGCCGTGTTTCTTGAGACGTTCGATCTGGATTTCCACCACCGACTTTTCGCCGATGGGCAGGAGCGGTTTCGGAATGATCTCCGTGAATGGCCGCAAGCGCGTACCCAAGCCGCCGGCTAAAATGACTGCTTTCATAAAAATCCGACAAATCGCTCGCTGCTCCCGTCAGGGACCAACAACTCCGCATACTACACTGCCAAAAGCGTGAAGACCGTAGTTATCCCGGCCCGGAGGAGCAAGAAATCAATTTCTTACTGCCGCGTAAATACGCAACTCATAAACACGCAATCAATCTACTTGGGTGGCTGCCCTTCATGGTTCTTTGGAAAAATCCGCGCGGGATTCCCCACAGCGCAGTAAAACGGCGGCACATCCTTCGTAACCACCGCGCCAGCCCCGATCATGGCCCGGTCGCCGATGGTGACGCCTTTCAAGATGATGGCGCGGGCACCGACGAAGACGCCGCGCCCGATTTTGATCGGTCGCGCGCCCGTGCTGTAATCCGGTCCCCAACCCCATTGACCGGCAGGTGAGTGAAAGTCGTTGTCGAAAACCATGGCGCCTGAACCGAGAATGCTGCCCTCGCCGATTTCTATGCCGACGCCAGCACACAAGGCAACGCCGCTGATGCCCACGTCCGGACCAAGAATCAATTGCGCACCGGGAGCAAGCGTCCGCAACGCACTGGGTTGCGGACACCCAAGTGGATTGGATCGCACCGTGCTGTGTATCCGAACACCATCGCCGAGCACGATGCGGGAATCCCTGGCTCGACTGATCATGGGCCGACCGAGAAACACCGACCGACCGAGAAATTCCACCCCTTTGATCTGCGCTTCCAGCCGCCAAAGGGGAGTGGTGACTCGCATAAGCCCGGAAGATAGTCGTGCCAGACTGGTAATGAATTTGTTGCTCACGGCGACCTGTAATAGTTGAAAAGAAGGGGAGTAGCCAGTTCCAATTGCGGAGCACGGCGCGGTCCCGGCACATCGCGACCCCTCATACCCGTTAACATCGCTCGTTTATCGGCCTCGTCCTGACCGGATTCAACGGCGGGTTGTGTGCACTGGACAATCTCGTGGAGCTTGTCGAAGCCATCCGCTCGGCGTACCGGCATCCGCTGTTCGGTGTGGGACGAGTCGGGCCAGAGTCTTGGTTGCGCTTTTGGTTCGCCTGCCAGCTTGCGGCCATGCCTAACTATTTCAACGGCGATTGACGCGAGAAAGGTCAACTCTCCAGCAGATCCGCCCCCGCCGGGCATCCGAATCAAAACGCGTATTTGACCGCCAAGCTGACCAGGTGCCGCGTGTACTCGCGACCCTCGGCGAACTGCGTCCTCGGGTCACCGGGCACCGGAGTTACTTGGTTTTCCACCCAGTCGTAAGAGTAAGCCAGTTCGGCGCTCAGGTGTTTGTCGTGCGTGTAGCTCAATCCGACACTGGGCGTGTAAATCCAATCCTCACGCGGCACGGGCGCCTGCCAGTCGCCAATGTAAAGTTGGAATCCGGCATTGGCAGCCCAGTGATCGTCGAACTTGTGCTTCCAGGTGACGCTGTAGGTGATGTCTTCATAAACGCTTTGGCTGGTGAAAGCCGGCTGTTCGTAGCGGCGGTTCAGCAAGACCACCGTGTCGTTCTTGGTGGGCAACAGTGTGACGGTGGCGTCAATCCAGTAGATGATTTCGTCACGGTCGGTCGAGTCGCAGCCGCTGTTCCGCT
>JALOTT010000257.1 GCA_025457745.1 Verrucomicrobiota bacterium | reverse complement strand
GCGTGATCCAGCCTGCGGCGCGCACGGAATGACGCGCCCTGCCCTGAGACTCCGGTCAGAACCTCCTCACGTCGGCGGCGACGCGTTCATTTCCAACCGAACAGCCGCTTGCTTTTAATGACCTGCACGATGGCCGGCGGCACGGATTTCTCCCACGAGGCGTCGCCGGCCCGGATTTTTTCCAGCAAATCGCCGGAGCGGATCCGCAGGCAGTCCGCGTTGGAATTGGGGATGTCCTGGATGAAACGGTTCTCGCGGAGGTGGGCATAAAGGTGTTTCAAATCCGGCACGATTGGGAAATTTTTGGCCGTCAGGGTCTGGCCGGTGTTGAAATCGAGGAAGGGATAGATATAAAGGCGCCCGGGATTTTTGAAGAGTTGTCCCAAGCCGCCCAGAAGACCGCCTTCGGCTTCGTTGTAATATTGAGGATCAAAAATTTCCGCGAGCTTGGCCGCGCCCATCGCGAGGCCGATGGGGCGTTTGGTGTATCGCGAAAGATAGGCGGCCAGCCGGTGGTAGCGGCGGAAGTTTGAAACGAGCACCGTCTTGCCCAACGGCGTGAGCGTGTCCGCGCGGTCGAGGAAGTCGCGGTAGTCAATCGCGTCGCCGGTGGTCAACTGGCGCAGGTTCATTTCCAACAGCACCACGGGCGGCTCGCCGTTCACGTCCGGTTCGCGGACGAATTGCTCCAGGGCGCGCTCCAGCACGTCGAGCGTGGCATTGGTGATGGGCCGGAAATTGCCGCGCTGGAAAAGCACGGATTTTTTGTGAAGCACCTCGTTCCATTGCACGGCCTCGCCCTCGGCGGTGAACATGGCCGCTTCGGTCAGGCCTTGCTTGACGAGGAGCAGCGCCATGAGGCGGTTGTCCACGCCCGCGAACGCCGGCCCGTCAAAGCGGATCATGTCCACTTCCACCCGTTCCCAAGTCAAACTGTCGAGCAACGCGCCGATGAGCGTTTCCGCGTCGCGATGCAGGAAAAAAGCGCCGTGAATGAGATTCACACCCATGATGCCCAGCGCCTCCTGCTGGCGGAAATTTTCTTTGTCGAGCATCCGCACATGAATGAGGATCTCCGATGGCGGCCCACGCAACTCAGATTGAAACCGGATGCCCAGCCAGCCGTGTCCTTCCTCCTGGTGAGAAAAACTGTGAGTGGCGACGGTGTTGGCGAACACGAAAAAGGTGCTTTGAGCGCCGCGTGTCTGGTTGAGCCGCTGGAGGAGCAGATCAAATTCGTAAGCGAGCATCGCTTGCAATCGCTGCCGGCTCACGTAGCGCTCGGTGGGGCCGTAGATGGCGTCGCTGACGGCCATGTCGTAAGCGGAGATGGTCTTGGCCACGGTGCCCGCCGCGCCGCCGACCCGGAAAAACCAGCGGGCAACTTCCTGACCCGCGCCGATTTCGGCAAACGTCCCGTACTTGCGGGCGTCGAGGTTGATCTGTAGCGCCTTCTGGCCTGCGCTTAATTTTTGGTGATTCATAAAATTTCGCCAGCGCCATTGTGACGGGTTCACCCGGCGGAATCAAACTTTGCAAGCGAGGCCGCCGGCGGGCGGGCCGGTGAAATCCTTTGACACCCCTTAACGGCTGGCTACTCTATGCCGCCCGGATTGGGGATTTTCTTTTGACGAGATTTGTTATGGCCAAACTTACAGTTCGAGACCTGAATGTTCATGGGAAGCGCGTCTTTCTGCGCGTGGATTACAACGTGCCTTTGGAAGAAAAGGACGGCGCGATGGTCATCACCGATGAGACGCGCATCAAGGAAACGCTGCCGACGTTGCGCCTGCTCATTAGTCAGGGCGGGCGGCTCATCCTGGCGGCGCACCTCGGTCGGCCAAAAGGCAAACGCGAGCCAACGATGTCGCTGCGCCTGGTCGCAGCCAGACTCGCTGACCTCCTCGGCTGCACGGTCAATTTCGCGGACGATTGCATCGGAGAAAAAGTCGAAGCCCTTGCTAACGCGCTCCCACCCGGCGGCGTGCTGCTGCTGGAAAACGTGCGTTACTACAATGAGGAGGAAGCCAACGACCCGGCGTTTGCGGAGAAGCTTGCGAAAGTAGCCGATGTTTATGTGAATGACGCTTTTGGCACGGCGCATCGCGCTCATGCCTCGACCGAGGGCGTGGCCCGTGTCGTGGCAAAGCGCGGCGGTCAGTGCGCAGCGGGTTTGCTGATGGAGCGCGAGTTGAAGTTTCTCGGAGACGAACTGGAAAAACCAGCGCGCCCGTTCGTCGTGATCCTGGGCGGCGCAAAAGTCTCGGATAAAATCAAGGTCATTGACCGGCTGCTGGAGAAGGCGGATGCGATCTTGATTGGCGGCGCGATGGCTTACACGTTTCGCCTGGCCCAGGGCTACAAGACCGGAAAGTCACTCGTCGAAGCCGACAAGGGTGACGTGGCGAGGGCCGCGCTCGAAAAGGCCAAGGCCAGGAAAGTTCAGTTTCTGTTACCGACCGACGACGTGGTCGCCGTGCCGGTGAAGACCGACAAGCTCGACAAGAAGGGCAAGCCGGTCATCGAATGGCAGAACCCACGCACCAGTTCGGACATGAATTGCCCCGACGACGCTGCGGGCCTCGACATCGGGCCGGCCACGGTGAAGGCGTATTCGGAAGTCATCGCCAAGGCGAAGACGATTTTGTGGAACGGCCCGATGGGGTTGTTTGAGAACAAACAATTTGCCGCGGGCACGAACGCCGTCGCGCAGGCGGTGGCGGATGCGACGGAAAAGAGCGGCGCTAAAAGCATCATCGGCGGTGGCGACAGTGTGAAGGCGCTCAACAAAGCCAAGCTCGGCGACAAAGTGACGTTTATGAGCACGGGCGGCGGGGCGAGCCTGGAATTTTTAGAAGGCGCGGTGCTGCCCGGCGTGGCGGCGTTGTCCGAGAAATAACCGGTTCGACGTTGTAGTTTACCTGACACCTGACACCTGACACTTGACACTTTTTATGAATAAAGAACGCAAACTGATCATCGCGGGAAACTGGAAGATGAACAAAACGGTGGCCGAGGCACTGGCCCTCGTGAGCGATCTCAAGCTCGACCTGGCCAACGTGCGGGAAGCGGACATCGTCCTCTGCCCGCCCTTCACGGCCTTGGAGGCCGTGTCAAAAAACATCCTCGACTCCCAGTTTCGCCTGGGCGCGCAGAACATGAGCGAAAACAATTTCGGGGCGCACACCGGCGAGATCTGCGCCGGGATGCTCAAGGAATTTTCCGTGCGCTACGTCATTCTCGGCCACTCCGAACGGCGTCAATATCAGAAGGAAAGCGACGCTTTGATCGCGAAGAAAGCTCTGGCGGCGCACACGGCGACGCTCAAACCGATTGTGTGCGTGGGCGAAACGCTCGCCGAACGCGAAGCGAACCAAACCGAGAAGGTGCTTGAAACACAGGTGCGCGGCAGCCTGGCCGGCTTGACCGCGGAGCAGATGACCGAGACGGTCCTCGCCTATGAACCGGTTTGGGCCATCGGCACCGGCAAAACGGCGACGACGCAACAAGCGCAGCAGGCGCATGCGTTCATCCGCCACTTGCTGGGGAAATTGTTCGATGAAGCGACGGCGACGAAAGTGCGCATCCAATACGGCGGCAGCGTTAAGCCGTCGAACGCGCGCGAGTTGATGGGCCAGCCCGACGTGGACGGGGCGCTGGTCGGAGGGGCCTCTTTGGAGGCGCGAAGTTTTGCTGACATCATAAAGAATTCCATATAAGAGTAAGCCTATGAGTTTCCTGATTGGACTGTTAACGGTCGTGCTGGTTTTGGATTGCGTGCTGTTGATTCTGCTCGTGCTGATTCAACTGCCGAAGAAAGACGCGGGCGCGGGCGTGGCCTTCGGCGGCGCGGCCACCGACGCGTTGTTCGGTGCGGGCACAGGCAACGTGCTCACCAAGGTCACCAAATACGCGACAATTGTGTTTTTCGTCCTGGCGGTAATCCTGGGGATCATGCAGAGCAGCTTTTACCATCAGCCAGGGAAAGAGTTTCAGCGCAAGGTCGAGCAACAAGCCAAAGAAGCTCCGGCAACCATGCCGACGGCACCGTCCGCGCCGTTGGCCGACCCTGCGGCGGCGCCCGCGGTCACCTCGACAAATTTGATGACGACACCCGCCGCGCCGCCACCCGCGCCCGCGCCCGCGCCGCAAAAATAGAAAGGCCGGCAAAGTAACTTTGAAAGGAGCGCCGAGCACCGTCTCGGCCGGTTGCCCGTCACTGTGCCCATGCGCCGAGTCGGCGCTCGGCACTCCGGTTTATGGAAGAGGCGCTCATGAAGAGAGCGGTTGCCGGCCGTCGCAAGGCTTCGTTCCGTCACATTCTCCTTTTAATTCCTGGGCCGGGTGGTATTTGATTCCGTTCGCCGAATGACAACCAACCGCGGGCATGGCTGACGAGAAACAAGGCGAGGGTTTCCTGGGCAAGTTCACCGTTCTGAAAGGAGCGGCGCGCGAACTGTGGCTCACCCTGGTGATAAAGCTCCTTGGCGTGATGGCTTACAAGGTGACGACCTTGACGCTGGTGCTCTGGCTTTCGGCCGATTGCGGCTACGGCGACCGTAGTGCGCTCGGCTTCGTGGCGGCCTGGTCGCTGTCCATGACGATCGGGACGTTGCTCGTCGGCTCGCTCACGGACGCGCTGGGGTTGCGCCGGACGTTTTTCCTGGGGGTCTGGGTTTGCATCGTGGCGCGCGGCGTGATGGCTTTCACCACGGTCAAATGGCTGGCGCTGGCGTGCGGGTTGTTCCCCCTGGCGATCGGCGAGGCGTTGGGGACGCCGGTGATGGTCGCGGCCATGCGCAAATATTCCACCACCAAACAGCGGTCGGTTTCCTTTTCGCTCTCTTACACGATTATGAACCTCGGCTTTCTGGCCGCGGCGTTTCTCTTCGATCACCTGCGCCAGAACCTGGGCGAGCATGGCCAGATCACGCTGCCATTGATATGCACCAGGCTGACAACGTATCGGATGCTCTTTTTCGCGGCATTCCTCATCGAATGTTCCATTCTGCCGCTGCTCTGCTTCATTCGCCGGGGCGTGGAAGTGACCGATGCCGGGATTTGTTTCACGCCCGAGCAGCCGGGGCATCCGGGCGAATCCGCTTTGAAATCCGCATGGCTGACCGTCCGCGACAGCGCGCGCGCCACGGTTCAACTGTTCGCCGGCTTGCTGCGGCAGGCGGGGTTTTACCGGCTGCTGGCGTTTCTCCTGATGATCGCTTTTCTCAAGTTGATCTTCATGCAGATGGATTACGTCTTTCCGAAGTTCGGCATCCGCGAACTGGGCGAGGGGGCGCCGGTGGGGCGGCTGGTGGCGATCAACAACCTCCTGATCGTAATCCTCGTCCCGTTCGTCGGGGTGCTGACCCAGCGGTATTCGGCTTATCGAATGGTGGTGCTGGGCGGCCTCATATCGGCGGCCTCGGTTTTCGTCATGGCGTTGCCGACCGTTTGGTTTCAACCCTTGGCGGACGGCGTATTGGGCCAATGGATCGGGCACGGCTATCTCCGGTTGGCCGGCCCGGTGCATCCCTACTATGTGATGATTGCGCTTTTCCTGGTCGCGCTGTCCGTCGGGGAAGCTTTCTATTCCCCGCGCGTGTATGAATACGCGGCGGCCATCGCGCCCAAAGGGCGGGAAGCCTCTTACGCCGCGCTCTCGTATGTGCCGTTTCTGTTGGGGAAACTCATCGTGGGCACGGTGTCCGGCTCGCTGCTGGCCAGGTACTGTCCGGAAACCGGCCCGCGGCAATCGGGAACCATGTGGTTGATTGTGGGCTTGATCGCGGCGGTCGCGCCAGTGGGCTTGATCGCACTGCGCGGCGTCATTCGCATGAAAGAAGAGGGGCGCGAACAATGAGAATTCGCTGCTGGCGCAATGGAGTTCATCGTGTCGTGGTGCGAGCAAAACCGGACAGTTGTAGTTAGCAAAACCGGACACCTGTAGTTTTCAAAACCGGACTTTTTCCTGCCGCAGTTGTATCTCTCATCGGCTG
>JALOTT010000256.1 GCA_025457745.1 Verrucomicrobiota bacterium | reverse complement strand
GGTCACTGGCGTCGCCGGCGCGCTCGCAGGGTTGGTGGTAACCGGCGTAGCCAGAGGGAGCGCGTGGGTGTTTGAATTCAAGAGCGGAGCCACGGCCTGATTCTCAGGCTTTGGCGTGCGCACCCCTAGCGGGCTGGCGACGTTATAGACCAATCCCAGCGCGACCGCCGCCGCCAGAATCGCAACCACCTGTCGCCACGGGATGTTCCCGGCACAAGGCTCACCGGCTGTTACGGTTTGCTCACTGCCATTCATCGCCGGCAACATTATCCCCTTGGACCAGATTTTTCCACCACAACCTTCACATCTCACTCATTTGGCAGGGATGCGTTCCACCCGCGTCCCAAACTTCAGCAGGAACAGTTGGGGCCGCGGTGGAACGCATCCCTACCAGCTTCAAGTGGCCGGCGCAGAGAAATTCCTGCCGGGATTCGATTTGCTCAACGGGCGGGCGATATCTCCGCCGCGGTGATCGGCTTGCCGGGCATCTGCCAAACCCAGTCGCCTTTGGTGATGTCCACGCGCGGCTCTTTGCTATCAGACGATTTCGCCCAGCCAATTTCACCGCCATCGTCAGTCTTGTTCCAGCCTGCGGAGTAAACGACATAACCGCCATCCGGCTGGAGCTGGTAACGCAGCGGTTGGCCGTCAATCACGTCGGTTGGGATGGTTTCGATGAAGCGCGGCGAGAGCGCATCAAGGGTTGCGGGAAGTTTTCCATTAGCGAGCCGGTATCGCTCCAGCGCGCAGGCGACGCGGGCCGCATCCGCGAAAGTTTGCATCCGCGCTGACTTCTGGCTGGCACGGCTCAACGCTGGCATGAATATTCGGGCAAAGATTTTGTAGGGTCGTATATGTCGGGAAAGATCATTCACCGCAGTATCAGACTTGTCCGCTACTTCAGGAAAGACACGATGAGCTTTATCATCCACCATCGCCAGGTTGAATTCTTGGAACATTTCAGAAATGGTAAGCATGTTCTGGTAGTACCAGCCGCCAGGCATGAAAGCCATGACTATGACAAAGCCCGGATTCTCTTCTTCGCCAAAAATGCCGGGGTCACCCCGAAATCCCTGTCTCCTCAACCAATCCAAACCCCCGACCGAAAATGTCCGCTCACCACGCATCGCCAATTTGTACTCCGCGAGCAGGTTCACCGATGCCAGGTATTTCTCCAGCTCCGCCAACTGCGCATCGCTCCAGGCGTGGCGAATCAGCCCCTCGCGCAAAGTTTGCAGGTTGATCTGCGTCGTCGCGATTCGCACGAGATGAGATATCAAGATGGATTCCTCCCGGATGGAGTCGGACAGGCGCAAGCCCAGTTTCAACTCCTCGAAAGCCTCCGGCGATTGACCCAGCTCAAGTTTCGCCACGGCTCGCACCTGCGTCAGTTGGCAAATCTTTTTCACTCGCGCCAGGTGCGGCTGCAGGATCCCCCATGACGGCTCATAGTCATACTCAATCGGGAAGCGTGAATACGGACGAGTGGCGGCGGCTTCACGCAGTTCCTTGATTTCCGGGTCAAACTTCCCAAGCGCAAACAGGATGTCCGCCGCCGCCGTTCCCGCTGTCACGGGCTGTGGATAATTCATGTTGCCGCGATAAAACTCCCGGGAGGCCGCGAGGTCCGCGAACGTAGCTTTCTCCAGATTGCCAAAAACGAGCTTCTCGTTGGTCTTGCGTCCATCAGAAAGGTCCGCCTGCAACCGCTCCAGCCGCGCCAGGCCATTAGTGTCCCGCCACACGACTCCCTGCGGCCCGCGGGTGTAATCCAGCACGGGTTTGAGCAACGGGGTCAGGGCAAAGTTTTGCTCGTCCGGCACTGGCGGCGGGGCCAGTTGTGTCATGGTGAATTTTTCGCCCTTGGCCTCCCACAGGCGTTTGTGAGCTTCCCACGCGTGTTTGCCCCGCCAGTTCTCAAACGTGTAGGCGAGAACGATCAAAGTGATGAAACACGCGACGCCCAAGAGAAACCGCCGGAGATTGCGCCAACAACACAACCACCGGACAAAGCGAATCGCGAGCCAGGCCAGCAGCGTGCCAAGGATGACGATCATTGCCGCCACGGCAAGCAAGTCGGCCAGTGGCTCCTTCCAATTGAAAACACCGTCAAGGATGAATGCCATGAGCACGGTGAGGATTGCCAAGAGCCCAATCCAAGCAAGCAGCCTGCGCCATCCTGTGAGTCGTGACTTCCAGATATTCTTGGGTTGTTCGTTCATATTCGATTCAGGCGGTCAGGAATTCCTCTTGCCGCTGGCTACGCGGTTGCAGATTGGGCTTCGGAGGTTCAGCCGGTTCAGTTGTCGGCAACAAGGCGAGTTCAAGCAACAATTCCTGTCGCTGCTCGCTGGCGGCACGCAATTCCTGCCGTGTCGCAGGTGAAACGCGGGCTGCCACCGTTATCTGGTCTGACTGAGACAGGCTGAGAATACCAATCACCACCCAGACAGCGGCGATGCTTGCCCAAGTCATGCGCGCCGGCAAAACCAGTTCGCGCCAAAGGGTGGCGAGCGGTCGAAAAGCCGTGGCCGCGAACGTCGGTTCGCGGACGGGCGGGACCCGCCGATTGTTATCGGCGGCGGCGAGGATTTCCTCGCGCCACGCGGGCGGCATTTCGCGCAGCGGCTGGCGTTGCAAGCGTTGTTCAAATTGATTGTCCAGTTTCATCGTTCGCTCCGCGCTCTCACGAGCGCGGCTACAGGCTATTTGATCTCGTCGTAAAGGGGACGCAGCCGGGCGCGCAATTTGTCTAGGCCGTAGCGATAGCGGCTGGCGGCGGTGTTGAGCGGAATTTCCAGCGTGGCCGCGATTTCCTCAAAGGTCAGCCCCGCCCACAGTTTCAGGTGGACCACGGCGCGCTGGGCGGCGGGGAGTTCGCCGAGCGCGGCGGACAGTTCGCTGCGGAAGGCGGCTTCGTCGGGATCGCTCGTCGGGGCGAACGCGGAGGTTTGTTCCGCGCCGAATTGCTCATGCTGTCTGCTCCGCGTGCCGCGCCGGCGCATGAGGTCAATGGCCGCGTTGTGGGCGAGGCGGAGGAGAAAGGCGCGTTCGTCGCGGGCGGAGGCGAGCAGGTCCGGCTGGCGCGCGAGCTTGATGAAGATTTCCTGAAGGACATCGCGCGTGTCGTTCTCGTCACGGGTGAAATTCAAGAGGAACGCGAACAGCGCCGGGGCGTGTTCGTCGTAGAGCCGTTCGAGGTCGTCCGGCATCGTTTCTGCCTTAATGACGCGCCAGGCGTGGAGATTTGTCTAGCGAAGACTTCACCAGGTGGGGCGAGGCTCCTGACGAGCCGGAAGCTGTAGCGGCGGTCTGTGACCGACGACGGCGCTGACACAGCGCCGCTACATCTGCCACGGCTCGCGAGGACACCCGCCCCACCATCAAAGACCGGGACCTCAACTCTGCGCTTGCCCACCGCGCCCGCGCCGTTTAGGAACGGGCGGTGATTTTGCACAATATCCTTGGCGCGCTCGCGGTGGTGAGCTTTTTGTCCACGCTCTGGCAATGGCTCGCCGCGCGGCGGTTTCCGCTGCACCGCCGGAGCGCTGTTCTCCCGATCGGCCCGGGGGTGGCAGATCGAAACGGGCCGAACCGGAGTCCGGCGCTCCCGCCCGCTGTCACGTTGCTCAAACCGCTCAAGGGCGCGGACGAATTCGCCGAATCATGCCTGCGAAGCTGGTTCACCCAGGTCTATGCGGGCAAAATTCAAATACTCTTCGGCGTCGCGAGCGCCGACGACCCGGCGTGCGCCGTCGTCAAAAAACTCCTCGGCGAATTCCCGCAAGGCGACGCGCGACTGGTCGTCTGCCCGGAACGGTTGGGCGCGAATGCAAAAGTTTCCAAACTCGCGCAGCTTGAGCCGCTCGCGAAGCATGAAACCATCGTCGTCAGCGACGCCGACGTGCGCGTGCCGCCGGATTTACTGGCGAACCTGGTGGCGACGCTGGGCGAAGAAGGTAGGGCGGGCAGTCTGCTGCCCGCCGTTCCTCCGCATGCCGATGGCGGCGCGCACGGAGTGACGCGCCCTCCCTGTGAAACGGTTGGCCTCGTGAACTGCTTCTATCGGTTTGCCAACCCGACCACGGCCGCGATGCGATGGGAAGCCATTGCGGCGAACGCCGATTTCTGGAGTCAGGTGTTGCAGGGGGCCAGCTTTCGGAAACTGGATTTCGCGCTGGGCGCGGTGATGGCCACGCGGCGCGGGCAACTCGGAGAAATCGGCGGGTTTCGCGCCCTGGCGGATTGCCTGGCGGATGATTATCAGTTGGGCAACCGCATCGCGCGGCGCGGCTATCGGATCGAAATTTGTCCGGTGGTGGTGGAGTGCTGGTCACGGCCGATGGGCTGGCGCGAGGTGTGGCGGCATCAACTGCGCTGGGCGCGGACGATTCGCGTGTGCCAGCCGCTGCCGTATGGCTTAAGCATTGTGAGCAACGCGACGTTGTGGCCGTTGCTGTGGGCGCTGACGGCGTTACCGTTGGCGTTGATCTGCGGCGCGGTGTTTCTGCTGATCCGATTGGTGGCCGCGGATGATTTGCAACGACGACTGGCGCCGGCGTGCTCGCGGCTTTCCAACTTCTGGCTCGTGCCGGTGAAGGATTTGTTGCAGGCGGCGCTCTGGGTGGGCGCATTTGCCGGCAACCGCATCGAATGGCGCGGCGAGCGGTATCGGCTGCGTCGCGATGGGACGTTGACGAAGGAGTGAATGTTCGGCGCGTGGTGTGTGATTGCAAGTGCGCGTGCCGTCGTTATCCTCGTCGCCATGAACAACAACAGGCCAGATAAATCTCCGGTGGACCCGGAGTTAAGACGCCGTGTCGAGGAACTCATCGCCTTCAAGGGCGGCGGTTACAACGAGGACGCCGTGGGCGACATCATCGAGAACGGACTGAAACTCCTCACCGATGTCAAGGACACCGGCGACGTGCGGGTCATCCAGACGGCGCTACGCGAGTTGCGTTACGCTTTCCGCCTGTTCGCGCCCTACGCGAAAACTCGCAAGGTGACCATGTTCGGCTCCGCGCGCATCGAGCCGGACCAGAAGGAATATCAGCAGGCAGTGGAATTTGGACGCAAGATCGCACAGGCCGGCTTCATGGTTATCACGGGTGCCGGGCCGGGTATCATGCAAGCCGGGCACGAAGGCGCCGGGCCGGAAAACAGTTTCGGCGTCAACATCCGCCTGCCGTGGGAGCAATCCGCCAACCCGATCATCAAGGAGGATAAGAAGCTCATCACCTTCAAATATTTTTTCACGCGCAAGCTCATCTTCATCCGGCACTCGGACGCCATCGCGCTGTTCCCCGGCGGGTTCGGCACGATGGACGAAGGTTACGAGGCGCTCACGCTCATGCAGACCGGCAAGAGCCAGCTCATGCCGCTCGTGCTCATAGATCGGCCGGGCGGCACGTACTGGAAAACATGGGACAAGAACGTGCGCGAGCACCTCCTGCGCGGCGAGTTGATTTCGTCCGACGACCTCAACCTTTACCGCATCACCGACAACGCGGACGAGGCGGTCAAAATCATCACGCGGTTCTACCGGAATTTTCAATCCACGCGGTTCGTCAAGGACTTGTTCATCATCCGGCTGAAACACGCGCCAACGGACTCGGCCCTCGAAGCGATAAACGAGGACTTTGCCGACATCGTCATCCCGCCGGGCGGGATCAAACGCATCGAGCCAACGCCGGAAGAGCGCGAGGACAAGGACCGCCTCGATCTGCAGCGCATCGCGTTTGGTTTCAACCGGCGCGATTACGGGCGGCTGCGGCAGTTGATTGACGTGCTGAACAGTTTGTGAATACGGCAAACAGTGGCTCAGGCATCCTGCCTGAGCGGGTAGCGCGGGCTTCCACCCTGCGGTTCTACAGAACAGGCTTGAAGCCTTTTCCGCTTCACAGACAAGATGTCTGTGCCTGGAGTTTGGCTTTGGTGGAATCAGTTCAAGCTCAGAAACAAGGCTGAACGCAGGGGCACGGCGGGTTTTTGGCGCTTCTGGTCGGGGGCTGTGTCGG
>JALOTT010000255.1 GCA_025457745.1 Verrucomicrobiota bacterium | reverse complement strand
CCGCCGACATTTGAAAATTGTGCCGATCATTTGGGTTACCGACTAAAAGCTCTCACTTCATTCTCGGTCTTAGCCACGAAAAACACTGAATATCCCAATGTTTTGGTCGCAATCGTTCGGCGATTCACGTTTGCTTGGGTTTGATTTTGCTGCTCAACAGACGTTCCAGTTCGGGCACGAGTCTTAGTTGTTGCGCCCATTGCCGCAAGTAGTTTTTGTCCAAGGCGTCAGCTTGCACGGCCACCACGCCGGCCGCATCGCCGAGTTGCCGGTCGGAAGGCGAGATGCGATTCCAGACGAGTTTGTGCAGGATGACATCTTCCGCCGTGCAAATCCACGCCGGTTCACCGAAGAGTGTGACCCGCAGGCGACGGCGAAGCATTTCCTTGTCGAAGGGGTCGGGTTTGGGCAGCCAGAAATCCACCTTCAAGGCCGAGCGGGTGTCTATGGCGTTGAACTGGTGCGGCGGTTGATAGGCGGCGCGCACAGCGGCTTCATCAATGAAATAGTCCCCGCTGAATTCGCGAACGATGGCCGCCACGGCAGATGAAGGAAGCTGGATGACGAAATCGAGAACGTGGGTGGTGCGCGGAATACCCCAATAGTTGCTGGCCATCGAACCGGTGAGATAGTAAGTCGCGCCCGTCCGGTTCAGCCGGCGCAAACAATCCACAAGAAGTTCGCGCTCATTCATGCGGCACGGGCAAGTTCGAGGCGATGACGAAGCAGGCGTTCGACTTCTATTGCGTCGGCTTCGGGATGTTGTCGGCGGATGCCTTCGCGGGCGATGTCGCAAGCCAGCTCGTGCAAATCCAACGCGATGGCCAGCCGCTGTTCGCCCGTCATCAAACGGTAGCGTTCAATCTGTTTGTCCAACGCGGTGGCTGCAGTCATATCTTCGTAATAATGGAGATTTCCAAAGCGTCAACCCTTCTGCGCCTCCTTCGCCCATGTGTCCTTCAACGTAATTGTCCGATTGAATATTAGGCGTGAGGCGGTGGGCGTGAGGCTTGAGTCTTTATCGAGGGCAAAGTAGGCGAGGCGCTCGAATTGGTAGCGCAGGTCCGACTTCGCGTCTTTCAGGCTCGGCTCGCACTTGGCGGTGACGACTTCGAGGCTCTTCGGATTGAGAACGGATTTGAAATCGCGGCTTGTCGCGCCGGAGCTTACAGCGGCGGCGGAGCTGTCCTTCTCCGGTTCGGCTTCAGTGAAGAGGCGGTCGTATAGGCGCACCTCGGCGTCCACGGCGTGCTGCGCGCTGACCCAATGGATTGTGCCTTTGACTTTGCGGCTAGCCGTCGTGCCACCGGTTTTGCTGTTGAGGTCGGCAGTGCAGCGCAGTTCGGTGATTTTGCCCGTGGCGTCCTTTATCACTTCCTCGCACTTGATGATGTAGGCGTATTTGAGGCGCACCTCGCCGCCGGGTTTGAGGCGGAAATATTTTGGCGGCGGCACTTCCTTGAAATCGTCCTGCTCGATGTAGAACTCGCGGCTGAACGGAATCTTGCGTTTGCCCGCGCTCTCGTCTTCGGGATTGTTGACGGCTTCCAGTTCCTCGGTCTTGCCTTCGGGGTAATTCGTGATCACTACCTTAATGGGGCGCAGCACGGCAAGGCGGCGCAGGGCGCGCTTGTTCAAGTCTTCGCGGATGGCGAATTCCAACACGGCCACGTCGGTGATGCCGTTGTATTTCGTGATGCCGATGTTGTAGGCGAAATTCCGCAGCGCCTTCGGCGTCACGCCGCGACGGCGCAGGCCGGAAATGGTTGGCATCCGCGGATCGTCCCAGCCGCTTACGAGTTTCTCGGTCACGAGTTGCATGAGCTTGCGCTTGCTCATCACGGTGTAACCGAGGCTGAGGCGGGCAAACTCGTATTGGTGGGGCAGGGGACGCGGCAAATCGAGATTCTCCAGAATCCAATCGTAGAGCGGACGATGGACCTCAAACTCCAGCGTGCAAATGCTGTGCGTGATGCCTTCGATGTAATCGCTCAGGCAATGCGCAAAGTCATACATCGGGTAGATGCACCATTTACCTCCGGTATGATGATGCTCGGCGTGGCGGATGCGGTAGAGCAGGGGGTCGCGCATCCACACGTTGGGCGACGCCACGTCAATCTTGGCGCGAAGCGAACGCTTGCCGTCGGGGAACTCGCCATTCTTCATGCGGGTGTAGAGGTCGAGGTTCTCTTCCACGCTTCGGTTGCGGAACGGTGATTCCTTGGCATGACGGCGATAGTCATCGGTTTCATCCGGCGTCAGATCGCAGACGTAAGCCTTGCCCTTCTTAACCAGCGCGACGGCGTATTCGCAGAGCTGGTCGAAGTAGTCGGAGGCGTAGAAAGGATCGAGTGTGTGACAGGCGTCGCGCCTGTCCCCGGTTGTTTCATCTGAGGAGAGGGACAGGCGGGACGCCTGTCCTACTTTGGGCGCAAGGTAAAAGTCGGGTTTGCCGTTGCTGGTGATCGTGTCCGGTGTTTTGCCTTTTGGCTTCAAACCAAGTTTGTCATCCGCCCAACCACTGATGAGCCAGTTGACGTCCTCAATGATCGAATCCACATACTCGACGTCTTCCTTGGTCGGGTTGGTGTCGTCCATGCGGAGGTTGCAGATGCCGCCAAACTCACGGGCAATGCCGAAGTTAAGGCAGATGCTCTTGGCGTGGCCGATGTGGAGGTAACCGTTCGGCTCGGGCGGAAAGCGTGTGTGGATGCGCGGATATTTCGCTTCCGCGACGTGCTTGGCGACGATATCGCGGATGAAATCGGACGGCGCGGGTGCGGCAGTCGGTGCGTTTTCTGTGCTCGAATTGATCATTTGTCGGCCGCAAGCTAACAAACGAGAATGGCGTTGAATAGTAAATTACCCGGTCCGATGGCTGGCGCTTTATTTGAAAGCGGCGATCACGTCTTTCGCGGGCAGGATTTTCCCACGATGAAAAGAGATGCCGCGTTCATTCCAGCGCGCCAACAGGAGAGTTGAGCCAGATTGGCCGCTGAAGGCGAAAGACACCGCGCCGGTATTCAGGTCAGGCAATTCCGGGCTGTCTGACTCGCGGATGGCCGATTGGAAAATTTCACCGACGGACGCTACCAGCCCGTCCAAGTTCACCGTGTCGCCTGTGTGCAACGCAGCAGCTTGTTGTGGCGTCAACGGCGTCACGGGTTCGAGCGGAGTGAAGAGAACCCAATCCTTCGCGCGCGGCTTCGAGTCGTAAACGAGCAGCGTCCGGCTTTCGTCGTCGCCGGACAAAAGGTATTCGTGCCGGTCGTAGAGCCGTCCGACTTCCGCGATTTCCACCAGCGCATGGCCCCGGATCCGGTAATGCTTTCCTTCCAGCGTGCCCGCGCTGCCCACAACTAACGGCGCTGCCGGTGCGTGGGTTTTCGTCACGACGCTCTGCGAATGCTTCTGCCTCCAAATCGCGTAGCCCCCGATAAGGATGGCGAAGGCGAGGAGCGCGACAACCATTTTCAACGGGATGCCCGACGGTGGCGAGCCGACCGCTTCTCCGCCCAAAAAACTGGAGCTGATACTGGGTGTGACCGCGTCGCGACCAGGCTCGATGCCGAGACTGAAAGCGGACGCGACCGTGCCGCGCGATAAATCCAAACCGCGATAACATTCGACCTCGTCGCCGGTCCAACTCACCACGACCATCCGATTCCCGGCTTCGCAATTGAAATAATGCGCCACGTCGCCGACTTCCACGCCTTCCGGCGCCTGGCCTTCGATGAAATAAACCTTTGATTCGTCCACCAACGTCACGCGCATGGGCTGGCCATCGAGATTAACCGGGTCGCCGACGCTTTTGCTGGCGGCTTCCTCGGCGCTCATCGGATTTTCCGGCGCGAACAGTGTGAACAATCGCCATTCGCCGCCGCTTTCGGTAACTTCATAGACCAGCGTGACGGAATCGCCATCGTCGCTGACGAGATTGAATTCGTTCCAGTAGTAAGTCTCGCCCGCATCATTCATGCCCATGACGACGCGGCCCACAGCACGATACTGTTTGCCGGCCAGGGTGCCGACCATGCCGACTCTGATAAGCGTGAGGTTCGTGTAGCTCATGGCGACAAAGACTGCCTTGATGTGAGTGAGGTAGGGCGGGCAATCCTCTGCCCGCTGCCGTTTGCAACCAACACTTCCAGATTCACCGGGACGGCGCGCACGGAGTGACGCGCCCTACCTGAATGGTGTTTTGAAAGTCCCTTCATCCTGGAAAGAAGTGCGGCACGAAACGGCTCAAGTTACCGGTGATGCGCCGCGTGTCCTCGCGGATGCCGAGGCCGCCCGGTTCGTGATCAATCATCCAAACCCCAAAGACCGGATGATGCCCATGGAAGTCCGGTGTTGGGGCGAGTGCTTGATAAACGTGACCTTCCTCGCCGTAGTCGCCGCCGGTTTCCTCGACGACCACGCCGCCTTCCACCCATGTTACGTTGCTGCCTTCACGACTTAGCTTGGGTTTCCGGATGTAGCGCCCGCTGAGCGGCGCGGCGAGTTCGTAGGCGGGAAGAAGATTCTGATGATCCGGGAAAAGCTCCCACAAAACCGGCAGCAGACCCTTGTTACTCAAAAGCATTTTCCAGATTGGCTCAATGAATTGAACGCTCTCCTTCGCCAGATGCGGGCCGAACTCTTCGTGCCAAAGCCACTCCCACGGATAAAGTTTGAAGCAACGCTCGATGGGCTGCAGGTCGAGATCCACGAACACGCCGCGGCCTGAGTCCCAGCCGATGTCCTCGACGAAGACCGGCCTGGTCTTCACCCCGGCTTGCTCGCACGTGTCGCGCAGATAAAGCACGGTCATTTCGTCTTCGGGATGTTCCTTGATGCTGCTGAAATGGATCGGCTGTCCGGCCCAACGCCGCCAGGCTTCGATCAAACGCTCGTGAATGGAATTGAACTGGTCGGCGGCGGCGTGAAGTTCCTGCAACCAGAACCACTGAGCCACGGACGCCTCAACCAGTGCGGTGGGGGTGTCGGCGTTGTATTCAAGAAGTTTTGGCGGCGTGACGCCGTCGTAGCTCAAGTCGAATCGCCCATAGAGGCTGAAGTCATCGCGTTCCCACGAGCGGAGAATGCTTGCGATGGCAGCTTCGGGAATTCCGAGCCTCGGCCACCAGCGATTTTCAATCACCGTCTCCGCCGCTTCGATGCAGAGATAATGCAATTTGTGGGCGGCGGCTTCGAGCGCGTCCACTTCCTGCCGGGTCAATTCGTAGCACGCCGATTCATCCCAGTAAGGCCCGTCGTCGTGCGAGTGATACGTGAGGCCGACGCTCTCCACCTTATGGCGCCAGTCGGGACGTGGATTGCAGGTGTGGCGCTTCATCACGAAGAAATCCCGGAGCCACCCCAGTAATGGCTGGTGCGCCCAAAACCGCCGCGCGGAACATCCGTCCGCCGGGCTTGCGCCTGTTGAGCCGCTGCCGGCATCGGCGCGGAGATATTGGTGATGTTCTGGAACGGCGATTCTCCCCATTGGCCGCCGTAGAAGTAACGGCCGGTTCGCGGATCACGATGGTTGTAGGGAAACGCATACCAGGCGCGAAAGGGCGCGTGATAGTAACCGATTCCGGGGACGTAATAGTTATTGGTGTAAACGTTGTCCGCGCTGACGCGCGCTGATTCAGGCCCACAACTTGTGGTCAACGCTCCGGCGGACAAGCCGCCGATCAGCACCAGACGGATGCTCCGGCTCCGTTTCACGATGGCAGGGCGAAAAGTAGTTCAGCCCACCATCGCGGCGGCAATGATGATGCACACGCCCAGGATCACGGCGCCGGCGACAATGGCGGCGGCAACATTCCTGTTCTCCACGATCTCCTTGTTGAGATTACCCGGCGTGCATCGGTCGAATATCTTGTAGCCGGCAATCGCCGCGGCAATCCCGATGGCCGCGAAGAGCAGAATGTAGCCAATCGCCTGGCCTACATGTCCGCGTATAAATAACACTACATAGCCTGCACCAAATTGGCGTCATCATTGGTCAGCACGAATTCTCAAAATCGGTTTGTCGGATGAAA
>JALOTT010000254.1 GCA_025457745.1 Verrucomicrobiota bacterium | reverse complement strand
GCCTGATGGCGGTCCTGGGTTCGCGCCTGCTGGCCGAACAGAAAAAGGTCGGCGAGACGGCGGAGACGATTGAACTGCGGCAAAGCGGTGAGAACAGCATCCTGAGCACGATTGCCCTGAGCCTGAGTGAATCACTGACGCAAGCTTTGCGTTGGTCGTTTTGGTGGAATTCGACTGAGGAAACTCCCGAATTGGTTGGGGACGCTCAAGTGCGCCTCGACCTCAATACGGATTTCAGCACCAAAGGACTTGGCAGCGACGAATTGCAAGCGGTCGTCGCCGCCTGGCAGGCGGGTGCGCTGAGTCGCGAGGCCATGCAGGAAATTTTCCGCAAGGGTGAAATGCTGCCCGATGGGTTGGGTCCTCAAGCAGCGGCGCACCGATAGAAAACATGAAAACCTCGAAACTTTGGAAAACTCTGACGCCATCTCAACGCCGGACGTGGAGCGCGTGGGCGAAGGACAACACGGTCTTGCTGGCGGACGGCAGGGTTCGCCGTGTGAGCGGGCGCAAGGCGATGACCGTCGTGGTTGGCAACCGTGCCGTTGCCGGTGAAGCGGCGAATCCTGCGGTAGTTCCCGCTGCGGCGAACTGGCTGGACGGCGCGTTGTCGTTGCGGGAGTCCGGGCCGTTCACGGAGGGCATCGGCTACGTGGGCTTCCGCGCGGACGTGGACATTCCCGCCGGGACGAAATGGTTCGTGTGGGCCACGCAACCCGTGGATGACGCCGAATCCAATCCGGCGCGGCGATTGCGCTTCGTCAAGTGCATGGCCTTGGACGCAATGGAGGGCGAAGACACCACTCCCAACCTCGGGCCGGATTACGCAGCCGTGAACGGTTCGTGGGACGATCCGGACGGGAATCCTGAATGGCCGACGCCGCACTACGTGTGGTTTCGGCTGCATCAATACGCGAACGGGCAGTTGAGTCCGGGCCGGATGCTGCGGAGCCAAATCGTCGAGGAGCTTTAGCCACAGATGAACACCGATGAACACAGATTCTGAAAGGGAAAACAAATCATGCCACTGAAATTCAAATATGCGAAGCGGGCCGAAATCCCGGCGGACCAGGCCGCCCTGTACGTCGAGCGCGACGGCGCGTTTTACGCGGACCTCGAGGGCGCGACGGACAAGGCCAAGGCGGACGAAATGCGCAACCACAACCTCGCGCTGCGGAAGCAACTTGAGGAGCTCGCGCAACGCTTTGAAGGCATTGATCCGGTGGAAGTGCGCCAGCTGATCGCCGAGAAGCAGAAATTGCTGGAGGAGAAACGGAAGCTCGAACTGGTGGCGAAAGGCTATCAGCCGGAGGAGATTGACAAGCTCGTGGCGGACCGCGTGAAGGGCTGGAAGGCGGATTGGGACCAGCAACTCGCGAGCGTCACCACCGAGCGTGACTCGCTCACCACGCGCCTCACCGCGATTCAGATTGACCAGGGCGTGCTCACGACCGCGACCAAACGCGGGCTGCGGCCCACGGCGATTCCCGACATCACGGCGCGGGCGCGGGTTGTGTTCAAGCTGGTGAATGGGGCGCCGCGCGCCTTTGAGGCTGACGGCACAACGGTGCGTTACGGCAGGGATGGCGTGACGCCGATGACTTTGGAGGAGTGGGTGGACGCGCAAGTGGCCGACGCTCCGCATCTTTTTGAATCCAACGCCGGTGGCGGGGCCGCCGGCAATCCTGCCGGGGGTGGGACGGGTTCTGATCGGTCCGTGAAAAATCCGTTCCGCAAGGACACCTGGAATCTCACGGAACAAATGAAACTGCAGAAAACCGATCCGCCACTGGCGCAACGGCTCAAAGCCGCCGCCTGACGGATCACCCGCCTTCGCCGCGCCACGGCGCGGCTGGCGGCAACCGGAGCAATTGACTTATGGCAAAGACAGCAGTGGCGGACATCATCATCCCCACGGAGTTTGAAAAATACGCAATCGAGCGGACGGCGGAACTATCCACGTTTGGGCAGTGCGGCATCGTGGAGATGGCGCCGGAGTTCGATGAACTGGCCGCCGGCGGCGGGCGCGAAGTAAAAATGCCGTTCTGGAAAGACCTGACGGCAACGCGCCAAATCCTGAGCGATTCGGGGTCGCTGGCGGTGAACAAAATCACGGGCGATCAGGACATCGCGCGGATCCACAACGACGCGCAGGTGTGGTCGGTGAATCATCTCGCAAAGGTGATTTCCGGCGACGATCCGATGCAGGCCATCGTGGACCTGGTGGGCGACTACTGGGCGCGCACGGATGAGGGCCTTGTCGTGTCGTGTCTCAAGGGCATCTTCGCGGCGGCTTCGATGGCGGGCAACAAGCTGGCCATCGCGAGCGAAACCATCGCGGGGCAGTCCGCCGCGACCCGGCTCAACGGCGTGACGTTCGTGGATGCGACGGTGAAGCTGGGCGACCGGGGCGACCGGTTGACGGCCATCGCGATGCATTCGGCGACGGAAGCGGCGGTGCGGAAGCTGGACCTGATTGACTTCATCCCTGATAGCGAGGGCAAGGCGCAGATCAAAACGTTCCAGGGCCGGCGCGTCATCGTGGATGACAACCTTCCGGTGCGTGCGGGCACGACCGACGGGCAGGTTTACACGAGCTTCCTGTTCGGTCCGGGCGCGTTCGGCAAAGGTTCGGCCAAGCTCGAAAGCGATCCGCTGCAAGGCGGGTTCGGCACTGAGGGCGTCGAGCTTGCGCGCGTGCCGCTGGACAGCGACACGGTGCTGATCAATCGCCGCCGTTACCTCCTGCATCCGCGTGGCGTGAAGTTCACTTCCGCCTCGGTCGCGGGCGACAGCCCGACCAACGCGGAGTTGGAAACCGGCGCGAACTGGACGCGGGTGTTCGAGAACAAGAACGTCCGCATCGTGGCGATCGAACACAACAACTAAACCGTGGCGGTGACGCGGGGTTTCATCCCGGCGCCGCCGCTTTTCCAAACCATGACCGAACTGTTTCCCATCATCCGACGTAAACGGCGTCCGCTCATTGTTGTGGATGTGCCGGAGTCATTGCATGGCCGGCCACCTGGGGGAAAAGCTGAAACGCTGAAAGCGGAAATCCTGAAACCGGAGGCGGGGAACATCGAACCACCAACATCCAACCTCGAACCTCCAATGGGCGGCGCGGGGACGGAGCGGAGAAACAAGAAAGAAAAAGTATGAGCACCGCAATCAAAGTATTGGCGTGGGTAAGCAAGGCGGTGGGCCTGGCGAGCGCGCTGGACTGGACCGGCATCGCGCCGAGTCACGGGCTGGTGATCTTCCTCGTGGGGTCGCTGGTCAAGGATTCGGTCAATCGCGTGGGCGATTACCTGGACAACAAGCAACTGGACGGCTCGTTCAAACCGTGAGCCGGAAAGGCCAGCGCCGGGGGTCGTATCGCCAGCGCGTGTGGGTGGCGCTGCTGCTCCAGAAGCGGCGACGGCAGGCGCATGCAAACGCGGCGGAATCGCTGCAAACCGAGGGCGGCGACTGGCTGTTGACGGAAGATGGCCGGACGCTGGCCGCGAAAGGAAGCGCATGAAATGGCTGATGAGTTTGATGCTCGGCGCGGTGAGTGCCGGGGCGGCGGGGGTAAAGATCAGCGACCTGCCGCCGGCGAGCGCGGTCGCCTCCAATGATTTGGTGGTGGTGGTGGCGGGCGGGGAAACCTACCGCGCCACGGTGGGCCAGGTGGTGGGCGCGCTGCCGGAATTGCCGGTGACCGATGGGACGCTGGTGGTGAGCAACCTCGCCACGGCGGACGCGTATGAGGATCAGGCCATACTCGCGTTCAGCGAGCTCGGCAACGGCCTCAAGGCCGTGAGCCGGGACGGACAGGCCGGAAAGTTGGCGCAGACGGGTTGGACGGCATCGCACAGTGACGTGCCGGTGCTGCGCGTGTGGAGCGGGACGGGGACGGGCCAGCCGACCTCGCCGCTGGTGAAGCTGAATGATACCGACCCGCTGACGCAACGGCCGCTGCTGGTGGCCGTCAACCATGCCGGCGTGACCAATTTTTATGTCGGCCCGCAGGGAGATCTGCGGGCGGCGAACCTCCGATTGAAACCCGCCGCCGCGCCTGAGAACCCGGGCGAGGGCACGATTTATTTCAATTCCACCGCCAAACATTTTTACGGGTGGACTGGAACGGACTGGAAACAACTGGACCACGAATTATGAAAAAACTAATCGCAATCAGCGGCCTGGCGGCCTTGCTGCCAGGGTTGACGAACGGGCAAACCAACTGGGCGGTCACGCATCCGGACGTGGTCGCAGTGAAGCAGACGCCGGTGTCGCGGGCCACGGCGGAGGCGGTCTTCGCGGCGGCGGTGCGGGTGTTCGCCCTGACGAATGTTCCGGCGGCGGAGCGCACGAACGTCGCGGTCAAGGCGGAGCAGGCGTTCGCGGTCCAGACGCGGCTGCGGGCGGAATCCTTGCCGGCGGGCACGAACCGGGTGCCGGTGTATGCCGGGGCGCTCGCCGAGCTGGCGACGCACAGCTTCACCGCGTATGCCGGGAAGCAGGCCGGCACCTGTTCCAACGAGTTCCTGGAACAACTGGTGGTGAACCATCTCGCGGCGGGGCAGACCAACCTGGCGAATCAGGCCCGGAACCGGATGCTGGTGGACAGTGTGACCGGCTGGGGGATCGGTCATTGGGTGCGGGCGCAGTTCCGCCTGGGGAATCCCGCGAGTGCGCTGAATCAGGCGGAAACCATGCTGCGAAACGGGACGATTGACGAAGTCACCGCCTATGGCATCCAAAATATCGTGCTGGCGGGCGTCGGCTTTAGCCCGAAAGTGTATCAGCAACCGGCGCAGTGGGAGAGCCACATTCAGCAACTGCCCGGCGGCAAGGCGCGGCTCAAGGAGATGGTGGAGTATTGCCTGACGAATTTTCCGGCGGTGACGGCGGCGCAATGTGCCTCGGCCAAACTGCAACTGCTGTGGCTGCGCGTGGAGGCGGGCGACAGCACGAACCGGGTGACGAAGTTGCGGCGACTGCTCCGCACCGTGGCCAAGACCACACCGGTCAACGAGAAAACGGCGGACTTCCTCGGCTGGCTGCGCGGTTTCCATAGCAGTTTGAAGTTCAGCATGCCGGATGAGTCCGACCCGACGGCGTTCCACAGCGACACGCCGCAGCGGCGGCTGACGGTGGATGAACGGATGGACCGGGCGGCGACGCTGGCGGGCGTGACGCCGCCCTATCCGCACTCGACCTGGGGCGAGCGGTTTCGGCGCGGGCTGACGCCGGAAGAGGCGGAGGAATTTGCGGCCTTGCGGGGGCAATAAGGTCATGGCGACGATTGCGCTCATCAAGGAGGACGGCACGGGCAAGGCCGACGCGAACACCTACGCGAGCGCCGCCGATGCGGATGCTTATCACGAGGGCCATCTGTATGCCTCGGCGTGGACAGGTGCCAGCGCGGGCGACAAGGACAAGGCGCTCGTGATGGCGACGCGCCTGATTGATGCCGAATACCAGTTTCACGGTTATCGGGTCAAGGCGACGCAAGCGTTGCAATGGCCGCGCTCGAATTGCCCCGATCCCGACGCGGACGGGTCGGTCGTCAATGTTCTGACCAGCGCTGCCGTGCCCCGGAACGTTTTGTGGGCGACGTGCGAAATCGCCCGCGAGTTGCTCATCGTGGACCGCACGGCTGCCTTTGGCGAGGGCCTCATTGCCACCTGGACGGCCACGGACGGGCTCAAATACAGCAAGCATTACCCGCGCCCCGTCATTCCCAAAGTCGCCCAGGCCTTGCTGACCAAGTATGGCGTGCTGCTGTGTTCCCGCGGCGCAATGGTTTGTCACGTGAGGATGTGCCGGACATGAAACGCTGGCTAACCATCCTGGTTCTGGTTTGTGCCGTGATGGTTCACGCGCAGTCGGTGACGCTCGCTTGGAACGCGTCACCGTCGCCGGAGGTGACGGGCTACCGCGTGTATTACGGCACGAACTCGCGGAGCTACGCGGTCGTGACGAACGCCGGCATGGTACTCACGCAAACCGTGGTGTTGCCGCACTTGGGCCGGTGGTTCTTTGCGGCGACCGCTTA
>JALOTT010000253.1 GCA_025457745.1 Verrucomicrobiota bacterium | reverse complement strand
GAACTGCGCACCGTTTGTGATTACTTCCGCCCACCGCATCTGTCAGCGGAAGGCGTATTTGACACGTGATGAATAACGCTTCACCAGCCCATGTCTGCCAAACAAACAAATCTTGAAGGCCTGGTACCCGAACCGTTCTGGTACAAGAGCGGCGTCATTTACGAGCTGCATGTTCGCGCTTTCTATGACAGCGACGACAACGGCGTGGGCGATTTTGGCGGCCTGACACGGAAGCTGGATTACCTCAAAGACCTTGGCGTGACGGCGCTGTGGTTGCTGCCGTTTTACCCTTCGCCGCTGAAGGATGACGGCTACGACATTGCCGATTACTACAACGTACATCCGATGTACGGCACGCTGGCGGATTTCAAAGTGTTCTTGCGGGAAGCCCATCGGCGCAATCTCCGCGTCATCACCGAGCTGGTGATGAACCACACTTCCGACCAACATCCGTGGTTTCAGCGCGCGCGCCGCGCCAAGCCCGGCAGCCGCTGGCGTGACTTCTACGTGTGGAGCGACACGGCCGAAAAGTACAAGGACGCGCGCATCATCTTCAAGGACGTGGAATACTCGAACTGGACCTGGGATCCGGTCGCCGACGCCTACTACTGGCATCGCTTCTTCTCGCACCAACCCGACCTGAACTACGACAACCCGGAGGTGCATGAGGAGTTGTTCAAGGTGCTGGACTTCTGGCTGGATCTCGGCGTGGACGGGCTCCGACTGGACGCCGTGCCGTATCTTTACGAGCGGGAAGGGACAAGTTGCGAGAATCTTGCTGAGACGCACGCCTTCCTGAAGAAGGTCCGCGCGCATGTGGACACGAAATATCAGAACCGCATGTTACTGGCCGAAGCCAACCAGTGGCCCGAGGATGCCGTCGCCTATCTTGGCCAGGGGCGCGGCGACGAATGCCACATGGCGTATCATTTCCCGCTCATGCCGCGATTGTTCATGGCCGTCCGCATGGAGGACCGCACGCCGATCGTGGACATCCTCGAACAAACGCCACCCATCCCGGAAACGAGCCAGTGGACACTCTTCTTGCGCAACCACGACGAATTGACGCTGGAAATGGTGACCGACGAAGAGCGCGATTACATGTATCGGATGTATGCCCACGTGCATCAGGCGCGGCTCAACCTTGGCATTCGCCATCGCCTCGCGCCGCTATTGGGCAACGACCGGAAACGCATCGAGTTGCTCAACGCCTTGCTCATGTCGCTGCCCGGGACGCCGGTAATTTACTACGGAGACGAAATCGGCATGGGCGACAACATCTTCCTCGGCGACCGCAATGGCGTGCGCACACCCATGCAGTGGAGTTCGGACAAAAACGCCGGCTTCTCCCGCGCCAATCCGCAGAGCCTTTACCTCCCGATCATTTACGACCCGGCGTATCACTACGAAGCCGTCAACGTCGAGGAGCACTTGCGCAGCCCGCACTCGCTGCTGTGGTGGATGCGGCGGCTGCTGGCGCTGCGCAAACGCTGGCGGGCACTTGGTGAGGGGAAATGCGAGTTCCTGCAGCCGGAAAACCGGAAAGTTATCAGCTACATCCTGCGTCACGAAAATGAAACACTCCTCGTCGTGGCGAATCTCTCGCGCTTCGTTCAACCCGTCGAACTCGACCTCGCCGCCTTTCGGGGCTGCACGCCCGTCGAGCTGTTTGGCCGGATGGAGTTTCCCACCATCAATGAAAAGCCGTATTTCCTCACGTTAAACTCGCACAGCTTCTTCTGGTTCTCACTCGAACCCAAGTCCACCCACGCCACCGGGTTGATCATAGCCGGCGGCCAGGCGCACCTTCGCCTGCTCACCGTGGCGGACGACTGGACTTCGGCGCTCCTCGAGAAAAACAAGATTCAACTGGAAGCCGCGCTGGCCGATTGGCTGCCAGCTCACCGTTGGTTTGGCGGCAAGACCAAACCCATCAATCTGGTCACCATCCTAGAAAGCATTCCACTGAGGTTTGGATCGGAGACCTCGCTCGTCAGCCTGGTGCAGGTGGACTACCGGGAAGGCGATTCCGACCTGTATGCCGTGCCGCTGGCGTTCTCGCCGGGCGATCTGGCCGAGAAACTTCGCAAACAAGCGCCACAGTCCATTATCTGCGAGTTGTTCGTGCAGACCGACGGCCAACGCGGTGTGCTCTACGACGCCGTGGCCAGCAGTGCCTGGTGCAAAGCCTTGCTGGATATGGTCGCCGACCGACAACACTGTGAGGGGGATGCCGGCGAACTCACTGGGTCACGAACCGCGGTATTCCGTCGCCTTCTCGCGGACGCTTCCACGCCCGAACCCGCTCAGGGCAGGATCGAGCAGAACAATTCATCGGTGATCTACGGAGACAAGTTCATTCTGAAATTGTTCCGCCGGTTGGAGACCGGCCTCAACCCGGATGTCGAGGTCGGCCGCTTCCTCACCAAGCGTGAATTTCCGCATGCGCCGCAATTGGTGGGTGAGCTTGAATTTCTCAAATCGAAGCAAGAGCCGTTGAACCTGGCAATTTTGACAGCGTTCGTCCCGAATGCACAGGATGCCTGGACCTACACGTTGGATGCGTTGGGCCGGTATTACGACCGGGTCGCCACGATTGCTTTGCCGCCCACTGAGACAGCGACGACGGCTTCGCCACTGGCGAACCTGCTTCAACAGGATCTCCCGAAGGACATGGTGGAAATCATTGGCACGTACCTCGATTCGGCGCGCGTGCTGGGTGAACGCACGGCAGCGCTGCATCTCACGCTGGCGTCCGATCCCGAGGACAAGGCTTTTGCGCCCGAGCCGTTCACGCCGCATTATTCGCGCGGGCTGTTTCAATCCATGCGCAATCAGCTCACGCATACGTTTCGCCCGCTGCGCGAGCAACTGAAGAACCTGCCGAGCGAAACAGCCCAACTCGCCCAGCTCGTCCTTGAGGCCGAACCGCAAATCCTCGGCCGTTTCCGCGTGCTCTATGAGCGCCGCTTCAGTGCCCGGCGCATCCGTTGCCACGGTGATTTTCACCTCGGTCAGCTGCTCTACACGGGCAAGGATTTTGTGATCATTGATTTCGAGGGCGAACCCGCGTTGCCCTTGAGCGAGCGGCGCATCAAACGCTCCCCGTTACGCGACGCGGCGGGCATGGTGCGGTCGTTCGACTACGCTGCGTGGGCGGGACTCGAAGAACATGTGAAGCGCGGGAGTCTTGAAACCGAAAATCTGCCGAAGTTTGTGCCGTGGTTGCGATTGTGGTGTCGAAGCGTCGGCTCCGTTTACCTGCGCACCTATCTCAATACAATGAGGCAATCCGATTTGCTGCCCCGAGCCGAGGAGGAATTGCTCGCGATGCTTCCCGCCTATCTGCTGAACAAGGCGGTATATGAAGTCGGCTACGAACTGGTCCACCGGCCCGCATGGTTGCACATCCCGCTACGCGGGATTTTGGAAATCCTCGAATCCGCAAAGCCGAGATAGACACTCATGGAACGTTACCTTTGCATCCACGGGCACTTTTACCAGCCGCCGCGCGAGAATCCCTGGCTCGAAGCGGTCGAGCTTCAGGACTCCGCCTTTCCCTACCACGATTGGAATGAGCGGCTCACGGCCGAATGTTACGCGCCCAACGCCACCGCACGCGTCCTCGACAACGAAGGCCGCATCGTGGACATCGTCAACAACTATTCGCGCATTAGCTTCAACTTCGGTCCGACGCTGCTCGCGTGGATGGGGGAGAACGCGCCCGACGTGCTGGCCGCGATCGTGGACGCGGACAAACAGAGTCGTGAACGTTTCTCCGGCCACGGCTCGGCCGTGGCGCAGGCTTACAACCACACGATTCTCCCATTGTCCAACCGCCGGGACAAAGTCACGCAGGTCCTTTGGGGAATTCGCGATTTCGAGCACCGTTTCGGCCGCAAGCCCGAAGGGCTCTGGCTGCCCGAATGTGCCGCTGACACGGAATCCCTCGACGTGCTCGCTGAACTCGGTATCCAGTTCACCATTCTTTCGCCTTTTCAGGCCAGCAAAGTTCGCCGCATGGGCGAGGTGGACTGGCAGGATGTCAACGGCGGACGCATTGACCCCTCGCGGCCATATCGGGTGAATTTGCCGTCGGGCCGGAACATCGCCGTGTTTTTTTACGACGGACCGGTCGCAAAGGCGGTGGCCTTTGAACAATTGCTGAACGACGGAGCAGGCTTTGCCCATCGGCTCATGGACGGTTACGACGATGGGCGGGATTGGGCTCAACTCATGCACATCGCCACCGACGGCGAGTCCTACGGCCACCATCATCGCTATGGCGAAATGGCGCTGGCCTTTGCGCTGAACCACATCGAGACGAACAAGCTGGCCAGGCTGACGAACTACGGTGAGTTCCTGGAGAAACACCCGCCCACCCACGAGGCGCAAATTCATGAAAACAGCGCCTGGAGTTGCTCGCACGGGGTGGAGCGCTGGCACAAAGACTGTGGCTGCAACAGCGGAGGCCGGCCCGGTTGGGATCAACGCTGGCGGCAGCCGCTGCGCGACGCGTTGGACTGGCTGCGCGATCAGGTCGCCCCGGCGTTCGAGGCAAAGGCGAAAGAATTCTTCAAGGACCCGTGGCAGGCGCGCAACGAATACATCGCCGTCATTCTCGACCGCTCGGATGAAGGTGTGGCGCGGTTCTTCCAGCAACAGGCCGGACGCAAGTTGAGCGATGAGGAACAAGTCAGCTGCCTGCGCCTGCTGGAGTTGCAGCGGCACGCCATGCTCATGTTCACCAGTTGCGGCTGGTTCTTCGACGAACTTTCGGGCCTCGAAACGGTGCAGGTCATTCAATACGCCGGTCGGGTGCTGCAGCTCGCCCAAAACGCCTTGGAGCAAAATCTCGAACCCGGCTTTCTCGACCGTCTGGCCAAAGCGCGCAGCAACCTTGCGGAACACCGGGATGGCCGGCACATCTACGAGAAGTTCGTCAAGCCGGCCATCATGGATCGCGAAAAGTTGGGCGCGCATTTCGCGGTGAGCTCGCTCTTCGAGAGCTACGGCGACAAGGCGCGCATCTACAAGTTCACGTTCGAGCAGCAGGAGCGGCGGCTGTTCGAGGCCGGCAAGGCGCAACTCATCGTCGGTCGCTCGAAGGTCACCTTCGAGACCACGCGCGCCTCCGACGTGCTCAGCTACGCCGCCCTTCACTTCGGCGACCATAACGTCAACGGCGGCGTGCGGTTCTTTCGCGGGCCGGAAGCCTTTCAGGAACTCGTGACTGAATTCAGCGATGCCTTCAGCCGGGCCGACTTCCCGCAGGTCATTCGCCTGATGGACCGGCATTTCGGCGAATCGAACTACTCGCTGAAGTACCTGTTTCGCGACGAGCAGCGCAAGATTCTCCAACAAATCCTCGCCTCAACCGGCGAGGACCTCGAAAGCCGCTACCGGCAAATTACCGACCAATACACTCCGCTCATGCGGTTTTTGAAGGACATTGGGGCGCCGCTGCCGTCGGCGCTCAAGACCGCGGCCGTGTTCATCCTGAACACCGATTTGCGCCGGAAGTTCCAGGAGGACGATCCCGACCCGGATCGGCTGCGCGCCCTGTCGGAGAAAGCGCAAACGGACAACGCCGAACTGAATCGGGACGAGCTTGGCTACGCCATCAAAGCCCACATGGATCGCCGGCTGGAGCGGCTCACGGCGACTCCCGATGACGTGGCGCTGCTGACGCGCACGGCAGAGATTGCCGAAATCGTGCGCGCGATGGGCCTCGAGGTAAACCTGTGGAAGACACAGAACCTCTTTTTCCAACTGCTCAACCGAGTTGTCCCACTCCAGCGCGAGCGCGCCGGGCGCGGCGATGCCACCGCCGAAACGTGGTTGCGGCAATTCGCCAAACTCGGCGACCAACTGGGATTCAAGGTCAACGGCTTCAACGGATGACGACTCCAGCCACCACCCCCGCTCCGCAACGCGTGCCCCGCGCCACGTATCGCTTGCAGTTCAATCGCGATTTCAAATTGCGCCGCGCGATTGAACTCGTGCCCTATCTCCACGAACTCGGCATCAGCCATATCTATGCTTCGCCGTTGCTCAAGGCGTGTCCCGGCAGCACGCACGGCTACGACACGTGCGATCATTCCCAGA
>JALOTT010000252.1 GCA_025457745.1 Verrucomicrobiota bacterium | reverse complement strand
CCGCGATACTCCGCCTCGGACAGTTTGCGCTGCTGGACCATCGTGCCCATCGCGCCGTCCAAGAGCACAAGGCGCTCGCACAGCAACCGGCGGAGTTCGTCAGCGCGTGACGCGAAGGATTGCGGATGTTCGTTCACAACGGGGAAGTTAATTCACACCTCCTCGGATGCCAATATAAAAATCAATGTATCTGGATACGAAGATATGTTGGCTTTTAGCCAATAAATTCGGCCATTCAAAAGGTGGGGCGCGTCACGCCGTGCGCGCCGCTCGTGGCTACGTCATGCCCGGCGCACACGGAGTGAGGCGCCCTACCTGCCGCCGCCCATTCTCCCGAGATTCATTGGAAGTTGATATAATGCAGAATCGGCTGGCGGAATCAGCGGCAAAGAGTTATTGGCTTGGTGTTGTTGTTGCACCATGAAAATCACTGAAATCCTGATGGCGGAACACGCGGTGTTCCACAATTTGTTCGATCACCTTGAACGCTCGGCGCCCCGGCTCAAGACGCTCGCGGAGTTGAAGGCGCTGGCCGCGGCGCTGGAGACGTTGCTCCGCGCCCATTCCAACACCGAGGACGAGTTGTTCTTTGCCCCGTTGGAACATTGCCTGGAGCAGATCGGCCAGAGCAAAATGTTTCAGGAAGAGCACGAGGAGATTGATCAAAGCTTGCTGGACGTTCAGAAGGCCGGGCAGGCCGGTCTGGCGCGCAAGCGGTTGTCGCAGGCCCTGGCCGCGTGCCGGAAACACTTCGACAAGGAAGAACGCATCGTGTTTCCATTGGCCGAGCGCACCCTCAAAGGCGACACCTTGCAGGCTCTTGGTGCTGCGTGGATGAAACGTCGCGAGGCGGCGTTAAAGTGACGCAGGACAGCGCTTCCAGCCTGTCTCTGAGTTGACGATTTTCCCAAACCGCTCAAGCGCGTCCATCAACTTTGAGACAGGCGGGACAAGCTGTCCAACCGGGCCAGCGCCGCATTCACTCCGGTCACCAGCGCAGTCACGCGGGTTGCCAATGGAAAATCCGACGGCGCTTCGAGCGTGTAGCTCTGGCGGGTTCTGTTCTGCAAAAGCCAACACGCCTCCGGCCATTCGGGACGGCTGTTCGGGTCGAGGTTTGGGCTGATGATGCCGTCCTTGGCTTTGCGGCCTTCGATCAACGGCGAAAAATCTATTGGGCAGACACACGCCACGGCTTCTACAATTGCCTGGGCCAGCGATGGGCGCTGGTCGGGATTTAATTCGTAAACGTAGAAACCACGCGCCTCCCAATCTTCGTGCAGGCAAAGCGTCAAAGCGAAAGCCGGTTGACGCTCGAGCCACTTGACGTGCGCCCGGATTTCGTCGGATTTGAAATGACGGTAATCCCGATTGAGATCGAGGCCCTTGTTGTTCTCCCTGCGACTCAAAGCAAAACCAGTCGGGTTCAGGCATGGGCAAAGGCAAATGTCCAAATTCTCCGGCCACCGGTTTTCTTGAAGCAACCGAAGTACGGCCCGCGGGCCGGCGGGTTCGTCACCGTGGATGCCGGTGGAGATGTAGGTGCGGGGTGCGGGGTGCGAAGAGCCAGGTAAAGACGTGTGACGGTGCAAGGCGAGCCATTTGAATTCGCGATCAGCGTGAAAGGGTGCGGAAATCCAACCGTGTTGTTGCGCTGCGGCTTCGACGTCACGCAACACGGAGCGGATATCAATCGTTTCGCCGTGGTAGCCACCGTTGTTTTTGCCGGGTCGCTGCATCGCGGCAATCAAACCGCCACCGGGTCCAATTCGCAACTCTCCTCTCCACAGCCGCAACCGCTCTCTTCCTGATCGCTGAAACCGTGGTTGTCCCAACTCGGATCGAGCCCGAGGTCTTTGAGCATTTGCAAATCTTTTTCGACGGGTTGGTTGAGCGTGGTGAGATAGCTGCCCACCATAAGCGCGCTCGCCCCGGCCATGAAAATAATGCTTTGAGCGTCGCGCAGGTTCACCGTGCGCCCACCGGCGATCACAATTTCCTGTCTTGGCAGAATGAACCGGAAACACGCGATCGTTTTCAAAATCTCCAGCACGGGCAGGGGAGGGTTGTTTTCAAACGGTGTGCCCTTGATGGGATTGAGAATGTTGATGGGCACGACGTTCGCGCCGGCTTCCTTCAAGGAAAAGGCCAGATCGCAACGGTCTTCACGCGTCTCACCCATGCCGATGATGCCGCCGGAACAAATCTTGATGCCGGCTTTTTTCAAATAACCGATGGTGGCGAGCCGGTCGTCGTAGGTGTGCGTCGTGCAGGTCTGCGGGAAAAAACGGCGCGAACTTTCGAGGTTGTGGCCATAACATTCGACGCCGGCTTCTTTGAGCCGGTCGGCGACATTCTGGCTTTTGATGATGCCGAGCGAAGCGTCGGGTCGCGTCTTGCCGCTGGCTTTCAATTCGCGGACGCGCTCACAAACTTCGTCGAGCATCGGCCCCTCGTGCAGTCCCTTCCAGGCGGCGACGAGACCAACGGCAGTGACGTTGTTGCGATGGGCTTCGTTGGCGGCATCCTGCACCGGCTCAGGATCAACAAAACCGTACTTCGGTGAGCCGGACTGGTAAAAGGACGATTGCGCGCAGAAGCTGCAATTCTCCGAGCACGCGCCGGCTTTGGCATTGACGATGGAGCAAAGATGAATCTTGTTGCCCTTGAACTTTTCGCGGATGCGGTTGGCCCAGGAGAGCAGATCAAAAATGTCCGCCGAACTTTCGAGGTTGAACAGCCACAGGGCTTCATCGCGAGCGACGTGTCCGCCTTCGAACACGCGCTGGCCGAGTTCGGAAATGCAGGCGTGATTGGTCGCGTCAACAGTTCGTGCGGTCATGGTTGACAACTTAGCGGGAGTGAAACTTTGGGCAAGTCAACTTCCCGCCTTCACGCCGCCGACATGGAACGGGCAGGGCGACCGACGGTGGCCGGCAACACGATGTCATAATGTTGTTCGTCAAACTTAAGCACCAACTGGACGCCGGAAATCTTCTTGGCCGCGCAAAAGGCGAGCGCTTTTGTGGAACTGAGAAAATCAGTGGCATCCCCGGCGTCGGGGGTCCACACGCCGAGTTCTTTGAAGTAAAGACCGCTATTTTTTTGCTGGAGCAGAATCCTCATCGCTTTGGCAATGTGTCTTCCACTGGCACGAGCTTCATGACCCGATTCGCAGCCGTCCTACCGCTAATTGTAGGTGCTGCGCTTGCCTACCTGCTAATAGTAGCAATCTCGCATGGAGTGGCAACAACTTTTTTTGGCCTACGCCTTCCGAAGGGGCCAAGCCTTGCCATCAAGTGACGAATTCCAGTTCTTGGCGGTGCGGGATCAACTTGCGCTCGAAGGCTTGGCCGAGAAATCGTCGGATGGCCTCCCGTCCTCGCTCGCCGTAATCCAGCGTCCAATGATTCACATACATGCCCACGAACCTGTCTGCGAGGTCACGCCCCATGTCGCGCGCATATTGCAGCGCGTGTTGCACGGCTTCTGGCCGGTGATCGAGACTGAATTGAATGCTCGCCGTCAGAATATCGGAAATCGTCTTGCGCGTTGGTGGATCGAACCGCTTGTGAATCACATTCCCGCCGAGGGGCAGGGGAAGTCCGTCGTTTTCACGCCCCCACCACGCGCCGAGATCTTCGCAAACCACCAAACCTTCGTTCTGATACGTGAGTTGCCCCTCGTGGATGATCAATCCCACGTCCGCTTTGCCGGAGCGCACCGCTTGGAAGATCTGGTCGAACGCCACCACGACGAAATTAAAGGTAGGGCGCGCCTCTCCGAGTGCGCCGTTCCCTGTTTTTGCAACTGACGGCGCGCGCGGAGCGATGCGCCCTACCTCATCATTGCCTAGCCATAGTTGCAACGCCAGAAACGCGCTGGTCATCTTGCCCGGCACAGCGATTTTCTTCTTCGCGATTTCCTCGCGGGAAAACTTCTGCTTCGCCACGAGCATCGGCCCGTAGCCGTCACCCATGCTGGCGCCGCTGGGCAGCAGCGCGTATTGGTCGCTGACGTAGGCATAGGCGTGGATGCTCACGGCGGTAATGTCCAGTTCGCCGCGCGTGGCGCGTTCGTTCAACGTCTGAATATCCTGCAAGATGTGCTCGAACTTGAATCCGTGGGTGGGAATCAATCCCTTCGCCAAACCGTAAAACATGAAGGCGTCATCCGGGTCCGGCGAATGTCCGAGCGTGAGCGTTTGTTTGTTCATCCGCACAAATCTGTTCGCGTTGTGCATGGCATGTCGAATCAAAAGCGGTGGGGAAACTTCCGAACCGCCATGAATCCTTGCAGTTTTATTCAAACCGCAGCCGGCGGCGCGGGTCTATTGGTGTGAAATTGGAGTTCTACCTACTTGGGAACCGCCCCCCGCCAACCCGCCTGCCACTGCGCGGTCAGTTTCTTGACGAGCACTTCGTTGGCGGGATCGTTTGCGATGTTCGTATTCTCCTGCGGATCCGTCTGCTCATCGTACAGTTCCACGGCATCCACCTTCGCGTGGTCTGAGCGGCCCACCCAGCGCGTGAAGCGGTAGCGATCGGTGCGCATCGTGTAGCCCATCAGACCCCGCTTGCCGGCCTGGCGGGGATACTGGCTGAAGGCGGCGGTCTTCCAGGGACGTTGTGGATCGTTGAGCAAAGGTTTGAAGCTGGTACCTTCGAGATGTTTCGGCAACGGCAGGCCGGCGAGTTCCGCCAGTGTCGGGTAGATGTCCACAAACTCAACCAACGCGTCGGTGTGCTGGCCGGCGTTGGTCATACCCGGAACGGAAATCAGCATGGGCGCCCAGGTGTCGTTCTCGACGTTGCTGTGTTTGGTCCAGGCATCGTGCTCGCCCAGCTTCCAGCCGTGGTCGCCCCAGAGGATGACGATGGTGTTATCGCGCAAACCAAGCCGTTCGAGTTCGGCGAGCACCCGGCCCACCTGAGCGTCCATGTAACTGACCGCCGCAAAGTAACCGTGCTTTAACTGCCGGGCGTAATCATCCGGCAAGTGGCGGCCGGCGGGAACCCCGGCATAGGAGCGCAGTTCGCCGCCGGGGAGAATGGCGTAATCGGGCGCGCCCTTGGGCAGGAATGGATTCGGCGCCAGGGGAATCTTCGCCGGGTCATAGAGATCCCAATACTTTTTCGGCGAAATGAATGGCAGATGCGGCTTGATAAAACCGACGGCGAGAAAGAAGGGTTGCGATTTTGCCTTCATGCCCCGCAGCGCCGTGATGGCCATGTCCGCCAACTGGCCGTCGTGCAGCGCGTTGTCCGGAACGTCCGGGCGCCCGATCGGCGGCCCGCGCTTGGCTGGCTTGGCAGAGACGGCATCTGGGTCCACTCGCGCAGGTTCGTAACCATGCGGCGAGCGGGGAAACGTTGTTGGCACTGACCACGAAGCGGGATCGTCGTAGCCGTGATGATAAATCTTGCCCATGCCCTGCGTGAAGTAGCCTTGATTTTTGAAATTTTGCGGCAACGTGATGACTTCGGGCAGCGCCTTGCGGAAATGGGTCTGGAGGTCCCAAACCTTGGTCGTGTCCGGGCGTGTGCCTGTGAGCAGGCTGGAGCGCGAGGGCGAGCAGACGGCCTGCTGGCAATAGGCGCGGTTGAACACCATCCCGTTCCGGGCGAGCCGGTCAATGTTGGGACTCTTGATGATCATGTTGCCATAACAACCCAACTCCGGCCGCAGATCATCTGAAGCGATGAAGAGGATGTTGGGCCTGGCTGGCAGGCCGCCCGCAGTCGCCCCGGCCGAAAGAAGGTTTCCCCCCGCCATGAGCAGAACGGCTGTGAGCCAAAGGGCAAAGCTGAACATTCGTTTCATATTTAACCCGTGGTTCTTGAGATTAAATACGACAGCCGCCGGTAATGCCAATCAAGAACTTCCTATGCGGCTTCGCCCCTCTGAGTCTCTGCGCCTTCGCGGCTAAATTCTCTTTCACGCACACGAAGGACTTTACTTTTTCCCCGGCGCGACAACATCACTCCGCCCCGGGCTTCGCCCGGATTAACTGATGGGCATCTCCGGTAACTCAGGGAAAAAAATGACAAAAGGATGACGAAATCCGTCGTCTTGGAAAAAAGGTGCTGATAAAATTCGCCGCATGAAA
>JALOTT010000251.1 GCA_025457745.1 Verrucomicrobiota bacterium | reverse complement strand
AAGTAGGACAGGCGTCGCGCCTGTCTCCATCCAAAAATAAAAAGTCAGAGACAGGCGCGACGCCTGTCCTACGCAGCCAATGGCACGTCATCGAATACAACATCCGTATCGGCGTCACGTCCGGCCCGATGATTTTGCGGATGCTGAAGAATCCGCTGGAGACGTTGCTGCGCACCGCCCGGAACGAAAAGCTCGACCCGCAATTCAAGCCGTCGGCCCGGTTCGGCTGCTCGCTCACGTTGGCGGGCTATGGCTATCCATTCGTTCAGGTGCGCGGGCCGCGTCTGCCAGTGGCCGTGGCCGGCAAGTCCGATTGCGACGTGTGGTGGAACGAAGTCGCGCGTGACACGAATGGCCACCTGGTTTCAACCGGACATCGCGTTGCGGATGTGAATGCCCACGCGCCAAAACTCGACGCGGCAATTGCGAAAGCCTACGCGAACATCCGCAAAATCCGCGTGGTGGGCGGTTATTATCGCACGGACGTGGGACAGAGTTTGTGGCCGCCGGGAACGGCTTAGTTTTTGACCACGAATGGCAGCGCGGACTTTAGTCCGCTGCACCATTCGATTGCAGGCGGTGTCCAATCGGCAAGCGGGCACGACTCATGTTAGCGCACGCTGAAGCGGACTAAAGTCCGCGCTCCAATTGCATCCGTGTCCATCGGTGGCCATCCGTGGTAAAATGTTTTTTCGTGTATTTCGTGTGTTTCGCGGTTAAAACCTTCCCGACGCTCTGATGGAATTTGATTCGACAACTTTTCCACTGCGGCCGGCGTGGGCCGAGATTGACCTCGGCAAACTCCGGCGTAACGTGCAGCTCATCCGCCGCGATTTGCCGGCGCGCGTACGGTTGCTCGCCGTCGTAAAGGACGAGGCTTACGGCCACGGCGCGCTCGACGTGGCGCGCGTCGCGGTCGAGGAAGGCGCGTGGGGCTTCGGCCTGAGCACGCTCGAAGAGGCGATGGCGCTGCGCGACGCGGGCATCACCGCGCCGTTGCTGTTGCTCGGCGAACGGCAGGAGGCCGAATTGTCGTGGTGTGTGGCGCACAATCTCACTGTCTGCGTGAACGAAGAGCACACGGTTCGCGCACTGGCGAAAATTGCGTCAGGTTTCGGCAAACAAGTTTCCGTCCACCTCAAAGTCCACACCGGCATGAGCCGTTACGGCGTGCGTTGGGACCAAGCGTTGCCACTCATCGAATTGATCTGCTCGGAGAAATCACTGCAACTCGAAGGCGTGATGACACACTTCTCGCAATCCGACGAAACGGACAAGTCGTTTGCGAATCTCCAGTTTGCCCGATTTAACGAAGTTCTGCAGGACCTGGCAGCGCGCGGGGTTTCCGTGAAGCTGCGTCACACCTGCAACAGCGGCGGATTTCTCGATTTGCCGCACGCCCATCTCGATATGGTGCGCGTGGGCATTTTGATGTACGGGGTTTTCCCGTCGTCGGTTTGCCGGCGGATTCCCGGCATCAAACCGGTCATGTCTGTCAAAGCGCGCATCGCGGCAATTCAACATTTGAAGGCCGGCGAGGTGGTCGGTTACGGCATGCGTTACACCGCACCAGGTGAACGGCGCATCGCGGTATTGCCCATCGGCTACGGCGACGGTTTCCCGCGCGTGCGCAATCAGGGTGGCGCGCTCATCCGTGGCCAGCGCGCCCCGCTCATCGGCGGCATCGCGATGGACGCGTTGATGGTGGACATCACGGACATTCCCGAGGCGCAGATGTGGGACGAAGCCGTACTCATGGGCTGCCAGGGCGACGAGCAAATCACGGTGCATGACCTGGCAAAGCTGAAAAACTCCGTGAGCTACGACGTGCTGACGAACTGGCGGCTGCGTTTGCGGAGAAAATCGGTGAACGGCACAACCACTAATGAACACAAATTGACACGAATGGAAACCGCGCCTGCATGATTCGTGTTTATTTGTGTTCATTCGTGGTTTTATTCCCATGAAACTCCTTTTCTCCGAACAGAAATCCGACTACGAGCACTACCAGTTCCCCTACGCCATCTGGGCGGTGCCGGAGGCGGGCGAAACGCCGGCGGACATTTTCAACGCGGGCTTTCTGCCGTCGTCTCGCCAGTTGGACCGGTTTTATCTTTGCCGCCAGGTGCGGGTGAACCTTGCGAAGTTCAAGGTGTCGTCCGAGAACCGCCGCATCCTACGCAAAGGCGACGGCATCAACTGCCAACTCGTGCCGCGCGGGCGATACAATTACACGCCGGAACGCAGGGATTTTTTCAAGACCTACGCGGACATCAAATTCGGCAAGGACGTAATGACGTTCGAGCGGCTCGACGCGCTTTTCAGCACGCCCATCATCTCGCACCTGCTCGTGTTCACAGATGCGAAGACCGGCGCGGAGGTTGGCGTGGCGACACTCTACGTCGAGGGCAAAGAACTCGCCTATTATTACTACGCGTTCTACGACCTGAATTACTACGCGCGCAATCTCGGCATGTTCATGATGACCTCGGCGGCGGCGCTGTTTGCCGAGCGCGGTTTCCGGCATCTCTACCTCGGCACGTGTTACTCGAACAATGCGTTGTATAAAACGCAGTTCGCGGGCGCGGAGTTTTTCAACGGCGTCCGTTGGTCCAGCGATATGGATGAACTCAAGTTCATCATCAAGCACGACAAGAAGGAACACCACCAGCACCTGCTCGAAACCGAGGAATACCTGAATGAGTTCCACGCCGGAGATTTAAGAAAGCTGGCTGATGCGAGCGCGTTCATCGCGCGGCGTGAGTAAATCGGGATTTGACCATCCTGCAAGGGGTTGTTAGCCTTTGTTGCCCTGCAAGATTGAGAATTTATGCGACACACGATTTCAGTGCTGGTGGAAAACAAGTTTGGCGTGCTCACCCGCGTGGCCGGCTTGTTCAGCGGGCGCGGCTACAACATTGACTCGCTCAACGTCGCGCCGACGCAGGACCCGACGGCGTCGCGCATGACCATCGTCACGCACGGCGACGAAGCCACGCTGGAACAAATCGTCAAGCAACTCAACAAATTGCCGGATACCATCAAGGTCCAGGATTTCCGCGATGGCGAATACGTGGACCGCGAACTGGTCATGGTCAAGGTGTCGGTGGATTCCAAAACGCGCGCCGAGGTCATGCAGATCACGGATATTTTTCGCGCCAAGATCGTGGACGTGCAGCCCAAGAGCCTCACCGTCGAGATCACCGGCAACGAGAGCAAAGTGGAAAAATTCCTCGATTTGATGAAAGCGTTTGGCATCACGGATTTGACCCGCACCGGCAAGGTCGCGTTGCCGCGCAAGTAATCATGCCAGTGCAAAATGAAAGTCAGGTGCTTGGAATCGCCTTGGGAACGGCCATCGCCGTTGCGTGTTCCTGGACTCGCAATCGTTCCATTCTTTGGGCGATGTTGCATGGAAGCCTTACCTGGATTTATGTGATTTACTTCGCCCTCACTCGCAAACCCGACGAGGTAAAATAGTTTTCCCGACAACAAACCAACACTAAACAAAAACCCCGGCGTCGCCCGCGTGTCGGCGCGTCGCCACAAGATAGATAAAACACATGGCAACGATTGATTTTGGTGGAACCAAAGAAACCGTCATCACGCGCAAGGAGTTTCCCATCGCAAGAGCGCGCAAGGTGCTCAAGAACGAAACCATCGCCATCATCGGCTACGGCGTGCAAGGCCCGGCGCAGTCGCTCAATCTCCGCGATAACGGCTTCAAGGTCATCATCGGCCAGGCGCCGCAGTTCAAGCGCGATTGGGACCGGGCGGTGAAGGATGGCTGGGTGCCTGGCAAAACGCTGTTCGACATAGAAGAAGCCACCCGGCGCGGCACGATCATCCAGATGCTCGTTTCCGACGCTGCCCAACGCGCCATCTGGCCCGCCATCAAGCGAAATCTCAGGCCCGGCGCCGCGTTGTATTTCTCGCACGGCTTTTCCATCGCCTACAAGAAGCAGACCGGCGTGGTGCCGCCGAAGAACGTGGACGTGATCATGGTCGCGCCCAAAGGTTCGGGTACGTCGGTGCGGCGCAATTTCCTTTCCGGCGCGGGCATCAATTCGAGTTTCGCGGTCGAGCAGGATTACACGGGTCGCGCCCGGGAACGTTGCCTCGCCGTGGGCATCGGCATCGGCTCGGGCTATTTGTTCCCGACGACATTCCAGCACGAAGTGTTCAGCGACCTGACCGGCGAACGCGGCGTGCTCATGGGCGCGCTGGCCGGGGTCATGGACGCGCAATACGATATATTGCGCGCGCATGGCCACTCGCCGAGCGAAGCGTTCAACGAAACCGTCGAGGAACTCACGCAATCGCTCATTCGCCTCGTGGACGAGAACGGCATGGACTGGATGTTCTCGAACTGCTCCGCCACCGCTCAGCGCGGCGCGCTGGACTGGCGTCCGCGTTTCAAAAAGGCCGTGCTGCCCGTGTTCAAGGAACTTTATCAACGCGTGAAGACTGGCAAGGAATGTGCGCGCGTGCTCTCCGCCTGCGGCGCACCGAACTACCAGGTGCAGTTGCAGAAGGAATTGAACCAGATTCGCGACTCGGAGATGTGGCGGGCGGGCGCGGCGGTGCGCGGCCTGCGTCCCAAGGAAGCGGCCAAGCTGATCAACAAGTCCACCAAGGGCGTCGGCGGCCGGCAGTCGAACTGAACTGGTAACGAAGCGTTGTTTTTTTCGAAGGGCAGCGGCAGAAGCCGCTGCCTTTTTTGCTTTGAAGCCACCGTTGACCGCGCAAGCAGTCGTTTGTCGAGGTGTGCTTCAACAACGCCCGAGGTGCGCGGGATTCCCAACTCCGTTCTTCGGGTTCAATCCAGCCGCTTCACCCGGATGTTCTTGTAGCGGATGAGACTCTTGGGGTCGTGGCCTTGCAGCGCGAACGTGCCCGCGCCGAGCTTGCGCTCGAAATCCTTGCCTGCTTGTGCGCCCGCGGGTTCGACATACTGCAACACTTTCTTCCCATCCACCAGCACGGTGACTTTGTTGCCTTCGACGACGATTTCCTGCAACCACCACTTATTGTCCTGCGACGCGGCGAACCCGACGTTGACGATGCCGTAGAGGCTGCCGGTCTTGATCCAGTCGCCCTGCGTGCAGTTGACCTGCGACTCGAAACCTGCTTTCGGCCAACCCTCCGGCTGATACCTGGTGTGGAAATAAATTCCGCCGTTCGAGTTCGGCTCGGTCATTACGTCCACTTTGAGGTGAAAGTTTATGAACGGCTTATCGTCGCCAACGTAATACAAATGGCAGCGGCTGCCGTGGGCGACGAACGCGCCGTCCTCGATCTTCCAGGTGTCCTTGTTTTCCTCCGCTGTCCTCCAGCCGTCGAACGTTTTGCCGTCCATGAGCGGCTTGAAACCCGGTTCGGTTTCAGCGAACAGTTGCGGCGCGGTCGTGAGAATTGCCGTGAGGGTCAATGCGGAAAGGAAATTTCGTTTCATCCCACACAATATAGGACGTCGTGCCGGACGAGCCAATCAAAAACGCCGCCGCTTATTCGGCCACTTCGACGAATTGCCTTTCAGAAGTTGCACGGCTTTGGAAATCGAAAGCGTTGATGGCAACGAGAGTAGAATATGAACGGGATCCTCCACGCCTCCAACCTCGACGGCCGCGATCTTGTTCGCGCGAGCAATGCCGCCAAGATAAGGCCAAAGTCGTTGTTGAAGATCTGTTATGATCAACCGCCGCCGCTCCTTTGTGCTCCACACGCAATGCACGTAACAAGAAATGAATGTGTGCATGGGCTTCTTTCGTCCCTACGGGACTTGGTTGGTTTGTGATTCGGCAAACCCACCGTTGAAACGGTGGGCTATTATCTGTCGCGCCGAAGGCGCTGTTGTTGCAAGTGGGTTCATTTCCCAAACGGACACCCCGTCCACCGCGCCAAGCTGGCGTCGCCGGCAAAGAAATCCAGCGCGCGGTTTTTGATTTCGAGCCGCGGCATGGCGGAAGTAACTTAACCACTCATGCGGACGGAGGAAAGCTGAAAGCACCGGGTGTCTCGACTCCATGAGAATGTCCGGTTTTTAACTCCATGAAAATGTCCTATTGAGGCCGGAGATGCGGTAGCAACTCTGGCCACAACATGGAGACA
>JALOTT010000250.1 GCA_025457745.1 Verrucomicrobiota bacterium | reverse complement strand
AAACACGGAATCAGCCCGTCAAGACTGGCGGTTGCACGACAAATCACAGTCACACAAATCAAAAAACGAACCCAAACAAACCGGATGAACACACTTCAGATTATCCAACCTCCGGCCTTCGGACGCATCACCGGCCATCAGTCACCATTTTTTCGTGGACTTTTTGGCCGGCTCTGTAACATCTGCCATCGTATGTTTTCCCTGCAACAACTCTTTGGCAAAAGCGACAAATTCTACGAACTGCTCGAGGCCGCCGCCCGCGAAGCCCACGAAAGCGTCCGGCTGGTCATCGAATTGATGAATACCCCGCGCGAGACCTCAAAGCTCGACGACCTCGTGCTCGCGCGGCGGAAGGAGAAAAAGATCTCCGAACAAATCAGCGCAGAACTGGTGACCACGTTCGTCACCGGGCTGGAACGCGAGGACATCGAAGACCTGGCGCGCACCCTCTACAAAATTCCCAAGAGCGCCGAGAAGCTGGCCGAGCGTTTTCTCCTGGCTGGAAAACACGTCGAGGGCGTGGACTTCAGCAAACAGGCAGACTTGATGGCCAAGGCAACCGACGTGGTGCTGGAAATGATGCAACAACTCCACACATTGCAGGACCTGGAAAAAATCAAGGCCATGAACGACAAGCTGCAATACGTCGAAGGCGAGGCGGACAAGCACATGATGGATTTGCTGCGCGACCTCTACAGCGGCAAGTATGACGCTTTGCGCGCCATCGTCATCCGCGATCTCTACGAGTTGATCGAAAAAGTCGTTGACCGTTGCCGCGACGTGGGCAACTCGGTCATGCACATCGTCCTGAAAAATTCCTGAGCCGACGCCGCGCGATGACGCTCATCCTGACGGTCATCCTGGTGGCCCTGGTGTTCGAGTACATCAACGGTTTCCATGATACCGCCAACTCCATTGCCACGGTCGTTTCGACGAAAGTCCTGTCGCCGCGCCAGGCCGTCGGGCTGGCCGCCATCACGAACCTGCTGGGCGCATTGTGGGGTACGGCGGTGGCCAAGACCATTGCCTCGGGCCTGGTGGATACAAAAATTGTCACTTCGGAAATCCTCGTTTGCGCGCTGCTCGGCGCGATCGCGTGGAATCTCCTCACCTGGTGGTTCGGGCTCCCATCAAGTTCGTCGCACGCGCTGGTAGGCGGGCTTTGCGGTTCGGCACTGGCGGCGGCGCACAACAACTGGGGGGTCATCGTCTGGTCTATTCCCGGCAAGAGTCACTGGTGGGAAGGCAAGGGCGTTTTGTGGAAAGTCCTCGTGCCGATGGTCACATCGCCCGCGGTCGGGCTGGTGGTCGGCTTTGTTTTTATGGGACTGTTGTATTTCCTGCTGCGTAACTGGCGGCCCGTGACCGTCAACAAGGTCTTTGGCAAATTGCAATTGTTCAGCGCCGCCTACATGGGTTTCAGCCACGGCACAAATGACGCGCAAAAAACCATGGGCATCATCGCCTTGGCGCTGGTGGCGGCGACCGGCGCGGGCGAGTTCAACCATCTCCCCGACTGGCTGGACTTTTTGAAATCCCACGAACCAGCGCCCGGCCAATCAGTTGAAATCGCCGCCTGGATCAAAGTGATTTGCGGGTTGACCATGTGCGCGGGAACAGCCGCGGGCGGCTGGCGCATCATCCGTACGCTCGGCCACAAAATGGTGAAACTGCATCCGGTGCATGGCTTCGCGGCCGAGGCCACGGGCGCGTCGGTGCTGGTCGTCGCCGCGCACTTCGGCATGCCGGTTTCAACCACGCACGCCATCACGACCTCCATCATGGGCGTGGGTTGCGCGAAAGGGTTCAACGCGCTCAAGCTGAACGTCGTCGAGCGCATCCTCTGGGCGTGGGTGCTGACGATACCCGCGGCGGGCCTGGTCGCCTACGCATTGGTGCGGCTGGCGCGAGTCGCGGGCTGGCTGACCTGACGGAGAAAGGAGAGCAACGGGCGCAATGTTCTTGATTCTCACGATTGTCCTCGTCGCCCTAGTGTTTGAATTCATCAACGGCTTTCACGACACGGCCAACGCCATCGCGACATCCGTTGCCACCAAAGTTCTTTCGCCGCGACAAGCCGTCATCCTTTCGGCGGTTTGCAACCTGCTCGGCGCGCTGGCGGGCACAGCGGTGGCCACCACGATTGGCAAAGGACTTGTGGACATGAACGCCGTCACGCCAATGACCCTGTTGTGCGCGCTCATCGGTGCGATCATCTGGAATCTGGTTACGTGGTGGTTGGGTTTGCCGTCGAGTTCGAGCCACGCGCTCATCGGCGGTTTGTGCGGTGCGGCGCTGGCCACGGCGCATGGCAATTGGAACGTTCTGCGCTGGGCCGTGCATAATCCCGCGACGCACAAGCTGGAAGGCCTCTGGCCCAAAGTTGTGCTGCCCATGATTCTCGCGCCCGCGTTCGGCATTGTGGTTGGATTCGTCGTCATGGCCATTCTCCTGGCGCTGTTTCATTCCTGGCGGCCCAACACGATCAACCGCGTCTTCCGGCGATGCCAGTTCTTCAGTGCCGCGTGGATGAGTTTCAGCCACGGCACCAACGACGCGCAGAAAACCATGGGCATCATCGCGCTCACGCTGTTCACCGCTACGACGCAATCGCCCGCGTTTGATGAACTGCCCGGCTGGCTGGGTTTCCTGCGCTCGCCGGAATTCAAAGTGTACCTGTGGATCAAGGTCGCGTGCGCCATCACTATCGCAGCGGGCACTGCCGTTGGCGGCTGGCGAATCATCCGCACGCTCGGCAAGAAAATGGTGAAGCTCCAACCCATCCACGGCTTCGCCGCGCAAACGACCTCCGCCGCCATTATTCAGGCTGCGAGTTCCATGGGCATTCCCCTTTCGACCACTCACATCATGTCCACCGCCATCATGGGCGTGGGCATGACGCGGCGGCTCAACGCGGTGAAGTGGAGCGTCGTCGAGCGCATGGTTTGGGCCTGGGTATTGACGTTGCCGATCACGGCCATGGCGAGCTATGGGTTTTTCCAGTTGCTGCGGCTGGTGGGACTGGCGGGCTGAAAAAACTTCACCGCTGCGGTGGTCAAGCCTCTGCGGGCACCGGCGGGCCGGAGACTGTCACCCTTCCGTTTCCTGAAGACTCGACATCCCCCGCATCGGAGAAGGCCAGATAAAGCAGCGCCGCCACGTTTGTGATTGGGAAAAGCAGGCCAATCGCCGCCCAAACACTCTTGCCACGGGCCCGGACAATCTTGAAACACCAGACGATTTGCACCACAAAGTTGACCACCGGAACGAAGAAACCGACAAACCACCAGCCGGGCATGCCGGCGGCGCGCAACAGCGGGAGCATTTGCAAAATTGGAAACCAAATCAGAATCCCGGGATCGCGGCCGGTTTTCAGGCAAATCAGTTTCAAGCAGTGGCAGAAGAACAGGTAAATCGCCAACACGACCGCCACAAACAGCGTGATGATATTTGGCGTCAACCGGATGGAGGGGAACTTCGTGATTTTTTTCCGCAACAGCGAAATCTGCGCTCCTGCCGATGAATTTATTTTGGAGTTGATCATTTTGGAACCGGAGTCCGCCGCTGAAGCGGCGACGGACGAAGTTTCGTCTGCCGGCACCTCGCCGCCAAGCCCCAGCGCACGGAGTGCGGCACGATCAGTGATGTTGCTGATCTTGACGTTGCCCAAGCCACCCGAATAGCTGATGAAAATGTCCGTCTTGGATTTCCCCATGACGGTGACGTTGGTAAAGATGTCTGTCTGCGTCTTGAGCATGTCCAGATGTACATCACCGCCCAACGCGCTTGGCCCCGCCGTCAACGCCAGTCCAACGGCGGTCACGCACCAGTGCCATTTTACAACCCGGCAGATTTTCTGCGCAGTCTTCATCGTAATCACTTCAAACGGACAGTTGTGAGACAGCCTGCAACCGCAGGCCGCGAAAAACAGCGCACGAACTGTGCCACGGTTTGAAGCCCCGCCCGGCGCGGACTGCCCCGTTTCAAAGTGCAAATGGACTTCCCCGGCCGTTCTCACTAACCTCTCCGCATGTCCAGCCAACCGTTGAATGTCCTGGCCGTCGTCGGCAGCCTGCACAGCGATTCGGTGACCCGCGTCGTCGTCAACCACGCCGCCGCGCGACTCAAGGCCGCCGGTTGCGCCGTGGACGTGCTCGACTTGGGCAAGGCAGCTTTGCCGCTCTACAACCCCGACACAGCGAAGGATCAGCCCGGATTTCCCGCGCTAAAGGCGCGGGTGGATCGTGCCGACGTGCTCGTCTTGGGCACGCCGGACTACCACGGCAGCATCAGCAGCACTTTGAAGAACTTCCTCGACCACTTCTGGCACGAGTTCGCCGGCAAACTGTTCGCCACCGTCGTCGCGTCCCACGAGAAAGGACTCACGGTCACGGACCAGTTGCGCACCGTGGCGCGGCAATGTTACGCGTGGTCGCTGCCCTACGGCGTGTCGTTCGCCGAAGACGCGGACGTGCAGGGCGGTCAGATCGTGGGCGACGCCTTCGGCAAGCGCCTCGAGATGATGATTCGCGACGTGCGCGTCTATAGCGAACTGCTGGCGCGACAGCGCCGCGCCGACCTCGCCGGTGACGATCCCGGCTTCATGGCAAGATTGCGTAATTGAATTGAGCCGGTCCGGGACTTTGCAGTAGTCTCCGCGCAGTTTCGTAAAAACAATTCCGCACGCTATGGCCAACGCAAAGCCTCCGAGCGATTCACTGCCGACCGGCTTCCATTCCTACATCCCAACGCAGGCTGCGATGCGCGAATTTACGCCGCGCGCCGTCATTGTCGGCACGTTGCTCGGCGTCATCTTCGGGGCGTCGTCGCTTTATCTCGTGCTCAAGGTTGGCCTTACCGTCAGCGCATCCATTCCGGTCGCGGTGATCTCGTTGGCGCTCTTCCGCCTCTGGTCGAAGTTCGGCGGACGCGACGCCACCATTCTCGAAAACAACATCGTGCAAACCGCCGGCTCGGCGGGGGAATCCATCGCGTTCGGCTTGGGCGTCACGATGCCAGCGATTCTGATTCTGGGTTTCGACTTGGAGATCGGGCGCGTGATGCTCGTGGCCTTACTCGGCGGGTTGCTGGGAATTCTGATGATGATTCCGCTGCGCCGCGCACTCATCGTCGCGCAACACCACGAGCTGAAATACCCTGAAGGAACGGCCTGCGCGGAAGTGCTCAAGGCCGGCGCGAACGCCGAGTCACGCGCGCTGGCCTCGGAGGCCGCCCAAGCCGAAGCCGCCGCGGCAGCGCGCCGCGGGACTCACGCCAGCCCCAGCGCGAAGGCGATTTTCACCGGCTTCGGCATCGGGCTGGTTTACAAAACAATGATGTCCGCCTTGAAGCTTTGGAAGGACACGCCCGAAAAGATTTTCAGCGCGCCGCTCAAGAGCGGTTCGATCTCGTGCGAGATTTCGCCGGAGCTGCTCGGCGTCGGCTACATCATCGGGCCGAGGATTTCCTCCATCATGATGGCCGGTGGCGTTCTGAGCTATTGCCTGCTGATTCCGCTCATCAAATTCTTCGGCGAAGGCATGAGCGTCGTGCTGCCGCCGGGCCACAAGCTGATCTCTGAGATGTCGCCCAACGACGTTCGCAGCGCGTTCATCCTCTACATCGGCGCCGGCGCAGTGGCGGCGGGCGGCATCATCAGCCTGGGGCGGTCGCTGCCGACGATCCTGCACGGCATTCGCGCGGGGCTGACGGATTTCCGCAAGGCCGCCGTAGCGCATACAGCGGTACTCCGGACCGAGCGCGACCTCTCCATGAAATTCGTGGCGACCGGCGTCGTGATTCTAATCGCGGCGATCCTCGCCTCGCGGACGCTGCACATGAACCTGCTAGGCGCGATTCTTATTGTCGTTTTCGGCTTCTTGTTCGTCACCGTTTCCTCGCGGCTCACCGGCGAGATCGGCTCGTCGTCGAATCCCATCTCCGGCATGACGGTGGCCACGTTGCTGTTTACATGCCTGATCTTTCTCATCACGGGCCGGACAGGCCCGGCGTTTTACGTCACGGCGCTTTCCGTGGGCGGCATCGTGTGCATCGCGTCGTCCAACGGCGGGACGACCTCGCAGGATTTGAAGACCGGTTTCCTCCTTGGCGCGACGC
>JALOTT010000249.1 GCA_025457745.1 Verrucomicrobiota bacterium | reverse complement strand
GTGGAAGAAGCTGGTGAAGTTGTATCACCCCGACCGCTTTGCCAACCAGCCGGACAAGCTGGAGACGTATCACAAGCTGACCGCCGCCATCAACCGGGCGAAGGACGCGGGCGACATCCAGACGTTGCGGGAGATCGCGGAAGACCCGCACGGCTTCATCCTGCGTCAGGGCTGGGCGACCCTGGATTTCAGCGACGAGGCGGAACTCGCACAGTTGCGGCGGCTGCACGAGACGCTGCAACTGGAAATCATCGCCGTGCTCGAAGCGCTGAATCGCCTGCGGGAAAGTCCGGATTACGAGCTTTGCCAGTTGAGCGAGCGCAAACCCGGCGTCCTGGATGAGCTGGCGGCGGAAAGAAAGAAGCTGCTCGAAAAGGAAAGCGCGGAATTGCAGCAACAAGCAGACAAGCTGGCGGAGGAAATCAAGGAGTTGGGCGGTGGGGAGGCGTCGCGCATCGTGTAGCGGTCGAGGTGAGGAGGCTCAAACTGAAAATCCTCTGAAAAACCAGATGCAAAGTTCATACAGTCTGGTAAGTTTGTGTCGCATGAGCAAAGCGCAAATCATTTCAGAGATTCCGAAACTCTCGCACCAAGAGCGACGGGAGATCATGCGCCTGATCGTCGAAGTGGAACAGGATGCCGAGACGCTGGCCGAGTGTGACCGTCTAGCGTTGGAACGGTTCCAGATGCTCGATGCGATGGAAGCCGAGGATGAAAAGAACGCTGCCCGGTGAAATCTGGTGGGTGGACTTCGGCCTCGCGGCCAAAATCCGTCCCGCACTGATCCTCAGTGACTATCCCCGCGACGACGAACTGGCTTTGCTCGTCATCATTCCGCACACCACCGCCCTGCGCGGCAATCGTTGGGAACTCTCCATCCCCAAGCCGTTCCTCAAGGCGGGTGCGTTTCACCTCCAGCAAGTTCAGCCCATCTCACTCTCGCGCTTTGACGCCAAGCTTGGCGTCCTGACGCCGGAGGAATTCAAACGGGTGAAAGAGACGCTGGTTCGATTGCTGAATCTGCAAACCTGACTGTTTCTGCCGGCGGTAATCAGAGCCCAATATCCTCATGCCACAACTGTGGCGCCTTGATGAAATCGCGTATGAACAACACGGAACACGAAAAGCGCGACACGGCAAGTGGCTGCAATTCTCTCAGAGTTCCCTCAGCACTTTCTCCAGAAATTCCCGGTTCGCCTTTGCGAAACCGTTCGTTTCTTCCGGTGTCACGCCGATCTTCATGCCCTCGACCATGATGGGGCCGTTGAAGCCAACCGACTGCAGCACCCCAAACACTTCCTTGAAATCCACCTTGCCGGTGCCGAACTGAACCATCACTTCACCTCGCTGACCGACACAGTCCTTCGCGCAAAAGCCAGTGACATGTTTCGCGATCGGTTTCAACTCCTTCGCCGGGTCCTTGCCGGTGTAATGAATGATGTTCCCGGCGTCATACCAGATTTTGAAGTTCGGGTGCGCCACCGTGTCGAGGCAGCGCTGCAACTCGTCGGCTGACCGCCGCTGACTGAATCCCAAACGGCGGCGCTCGGCCGAGTTGCCGCTACGCCATTCCGCGCGCCGGGATTGACTTTGGCGGTGGCATCAAATCTCATCGGCTCATGCCCCTGGGTTTTGAGTGGGACGATGACAAGGCCAGATTAAATCTGGCGAAGCATGGTGTGAGTTTTGAAGAAGCCGCCACCGTGTTCGCCGACCCGTCGTCGTTGACGATCCCCGATCCGGCTCATTCGCAGGTTGAAGACCGGTGCATCATCGTTGGAAGTTCGTATCAAAGGAAATTGTTGGTTGTCGTCCACACCGAACGGGGTGATAATATCCGCGTGATCAGGGCCCGGCACGCCGGCAAACGAGAACGAAAAACGTATGAAGAAGCAAGCTAACAAATCCGCAGAACCGCAGATGCGGGCCGAATACGATTTCTCCCGTGGCGTGCGCGGCAAATACGCGCGCCGGTTTGCGCAAGGCACAAACGTCGTGGTTTTGGAGTCCGACGTGGCCAAGGTTTTCCCCAGCAGCGAGACGGTGAACAGTTCGTTGCGCGCGTTGGCCGGAATCATCCGTCGCCGGGAAAAGGTTTTGGCAAAGTAACGGCCGAGCCGGTTGTCTTCACCCCTTCCTGCCCGGTTCTTCCGCCCAAGCGCAACTCCACCAACGCGCGAGCGGGCCGCGCGGAGACGCAAAGAAGCCATCCAGTTTTCCCTGTACCTTTGCGTTGAATTAGTTGCCCGCTGAAAGCGGTGCTAACGCCACACGCACTCCAAACTCTCGCGCGTTTGCCCGGTATCCTCGAATCTCGCAGAGCGTTTGGACTGCGGCGCGTTCACCGCCGCTTTCTTGAGACGAGGGACTGAGAGTCGCCACCGCGCCGAAGCAATGGCTTGTCAGCCATTTCAGCCGCTTTAGAATCACCGCCCGTGAACCTGCCGCCAAATCAATTCTCCCCGAACCACGGCACGTCAAATCAACGAATTTCCAGTCGCATGAAGACAGTGACACGGGACGAATGCCCTGTAACATGATCGCGCCAGACAATCTGATTTACCCGCTGCCGTCTATCCTCGAACGGCTCGATCTGGCAAAGCTGTTTCCAAAAAGCCAGCCGCTCGAAGTCGAACTGGGTTGCGGTGATGCTTCGTTCATTGCCGAGTACGCCGCGCGCCACCCAGACCGAAATTTCATCGGCGTCGAGCGGCTGCTGGGCCGCATCCGCAAGCTCGACCGCAAAGGCCGCCGCGCCGGGCTGACGAACCTGCGCGGCGTGCGCATCGAGTGCGCTTACTTCCTGGAATATCTGTTGCCGCCGCACTCGGCGACCGCGCTGCACGTGTATTTCCCCGACCCGTGGCCGAAGAAAAAGCATCGGAAAAACCGGCTCGTCAACGAGCGCTTTCCCGAACTCGCGCGCGCGGCGCTGGCCTCCGGCGGCGTGGCGTATTTGCGCACGGACGACGAGGATTACTTCGCACAGATGGCGACCGTGTTCGCCGCCAACCCGGGATTTCGTCTGGTTGAGACGTCGTCCGAGTTGGCCGCGCTGCGCACGGATTTTGAAAAGGATTTCAACGCGCGCAAAATTCAAACGCGGCGCGCGGCCTATCAGCTTTCCATGTAGCAGCCGACGTGAGGAGGCTCATTTAAGCGCGGAGTGCGGAATTGAAATCAGAGCCTCCTCACGTCGGCTGCTACCTTTACACATCAATCACCGGGCCGTTACCGTTCTTGGGGTTGGAATCCGGCGGGCGCCGGCCGCGGCGAAAGGCCACACGCGCATCACCCGCGCCGGTCAAGATGTTCAGCGCCACGGACACGACGCTGATGATCAGCGAGCCGAGGAAAGCCGACCAGAAATCCTCCACGACAAAGCTGGGCTTGAGCATCCAACCGACGAGATAAAGTAACAAGGCATTGATGACCAGGGTGAACAGCCCAAGCGTCACGATGAGGAGCGGCAGCGCCATGAACATCATGATCGGCCGGATAAAGGCGTTCAGAATTCCCAGGATCAGCGCGGTCACGAACGGCATCCAAAGGCTGTTCTCCGCGAGGCGGATGCCCGGCACGATATGCACCGCCACCAGCACGGCCAGCGTCGTGATGAGCCAGCGTTGAATGAATCTTTTCGGCCTGGGTTGCATGTTCAATCCGTCAATGCGCCTCGCGCTTTCTACCCACCAAACATGCGGCAGCCAGCCGGCGAAAACAAGGAACAAAGGGTGTTCAGCCCGCTTCCACCCGCAGCAACGTGGCCGCGGTTCGCGCCCGCAAGGTCGTTGCCTCAAGCCCGGCGGGCACCAGGCAAAACTCGCCGGCCGACCGTTCGATCGTGGTCGCGCCACTTTCCACGCTCAACTGGCCGCTCAGGCAGCCAATGATCTGCATCGCACGCGGCTTGAGTGGCCGGTCGGCGCCGGCGGCCATCTGCAAAGCCTCGACTGCGAAAAGCGGGACTTGCACCAGTGGGCGAAGTTTTGTTGAGGCCTCGCCGCTGAATGTGCTTCCCACGAGCGCCGGTTCGAAGTCGTTGAAATCAATGCTCGCCAACGATTCGGCGACATGCAATTCGCGCGGCCGGCCATCCAGCCCGACGCGGTTCCAATCGAACACCCGGTAGGTTGTGTCCGAGTTTTGCTGGACTTCGAAAATCACCAATCCTGCGCCGATGGCGTGAACGCGTCCGCTGGGCAGAAACATGGCGTCGCCCGCGCGCACGGGTACGCGATGGAAACAATCGGCCACGGAGCCATCGCGGATTTTGCGCTCGAAGTCGGCGCGGGTGACGCCGCTCCTCAACCCGGCGAAAAGTTCCGCCCCGGGCGCAGCGTCGGTGATGTACCACAGTTCCGTCTTTGGCTCGCCGCCGAGTCCGGCGGCTATGTGCGCGGGCGGGTGGACCTGCAACGACAATTTCGCCTGCGCGTCGAGGATTTTGACGAGCAGCGGGAAGCGGCCATTTTGAGGCTTCGCCGGGCCGAGCAACTCAAGGGCGCGATTTTCCATGAGCCAGCGCAGGTTTCTGCCGGCGAGCGGGCCGTTGGCGATGATGCTCGCGTCCCCGGGTCGGTCGCTGATTTCCCAAGACTCGCCGATAAGCCCGCCGGGCGGCAGGTTCTTGCCGTAAAGCCGCGCGAGGTTGCGTCCACCCCAGACGCGCTCTTTGAAGATGGGTTGGAAGATAAGTGGGTAGAGCATGGGAAATTTTCGATTGCCGGTTGCCGGTTGCCGATTGCCGCGCCGGGTTGAAACAACGAAGCCGGCTCAATCATTTCGCCTGAAATTCTCAGACCCTCGCTTCCTTTCAAGTCCGTAGTGAGCACAACCTCGCCCGCTCAGGCCGAACGCGGCACGGCCGCGAAAACCGGAGTCGGCGCCGCTGCCGATAACGGAGTTGTTTTCGCCGCCGGAGCCGTGGACGGCGCGGCGGCGGCTGGTGCGCGCCTCGGGGTTCTCTTGGGCGCCTCGGCCTTTTCCGTGCGGGGCAAAGGTCTCTCCAGGAAATGTCCGCAGGCGCGGAATTTTTCGTAGCGCTTCTTCAAGCGCTCGGCGGCGGGCAGGGCCAAGAGTTCGCCCAGATGCTTGAGCAGGTGTTGCTGCAGGGTTTTCGCAGTCGTGGCCGGATCATTGTGCGCGCCGCCGAGCGGTTCGGGGATGATTTCGTCCACGAGTTTGAGTCTGAACAAATCCTTGGCGGTGATCTTGAGCGCCTCGGCGGCTTTGGCGGCGGCGGCACGATCCTTCCACAGAATCGCCGCACAACCTTCCGGGCTGATAACGGAGTAATAACCATTCTCCAGAATTAAAACTCGATCCGCAACCCCGATGCCCAGCGCGCCACCCGATCCGCCTTCGCCGATGACCACGGCGATGATCGGCACGTCGAGCAACGTCATGTCGCGGAGGTTCACGGCGATGGCTTCGGCAATGTGGCGTTCCTCCGCGCCGATGCCGGGATACGCGCCGGCGGTGTCAATAAGCGTGATGATCGGCAGGCCAAATTTGTCGGCGAGGCGCATGAGACGCATGGCTTTGCGATAACCTTCGGGGTGCGCGGAACCGAAGTTGCGCAGGATGTTTTCCTTCGTGTCGCGGCCCTTCTGCGTGCCGACGACGAGGACTTTGTGGTCGCCCAATTTCGCGAAGCCGCCCACGATGGCGCGGTCCTCGGCGTAAAGGCGGTCGCCATGCAGTTCGCGGAAGTCGGTGAAGGTCGAGTTGAGGTAATCGAGGGTGTAGGGACGTTTGCGGTGGCGCGCCAGTTGGACACGTTGCCAGGCGTTGAGGTTGGAGAAAACCTGCCGCCGTGTTTCTTCCAGCTTCTGTTCGATGAGCTTGATTTCCTCCTCGAAGCTGACGTCCAGCGAAAGGTTCTCTGGATGTTGCTTGAGTTCCTCGAGCTTGCCTTGCAGTTCGATAATCGGCTTCTCGAAATCGAGCTGGTGTTTCATGCAGTTGAGAGACTAGCCGGATGCGGGAAGATAGGCAATGTCGAATTCGGCCTAAAAAACCCATGGCGAATTTCTTTAGGCGCTCAAGTAGTTGGCGTAGCGTTGGTAAAATTCGGGCTAGACACGGGACGGCGTTTTTGCTCTATTACGCTCGGAT
>JALOTT010000248.1 GCA_025457745.1 Verrucomicrobiota bacterium | reverse complement strand
TTCGTTTGACGCAGACCCCGCCACCGGAGCCACCACCGCCATGACCATCACCGGCGGAGCTTTCCAATTGACCGACATGCACTTCCAGCTCAAGGCACTGGGCTTCATCACGGTCGCCAATATCACCACGGCCAACATGGGAGGCACGGCCTTCACCCCGCCACCGACCCCGGGACCCGTCACAGCCACTGCCAATGGCGGAACTTTCGACGCCACCCTGCACAAGATCGAGATCAACCAGGGCACCATCATTGGGGAAATCACGATCACCGGCACGCCGATCAATTCCAGTTTCGCGGAAAACCCGGTGATCGGCACAGGCACCGGAAATGGCACCGTCACCATGATCCCCGGCGCTTCCAGTCCCGGCCAACGCACGATGCAAGTGACCTTTCAAATGCCGGTGGATTTCACGGACAACCTGGATCTCAGCGGCACGCCGGTGTCCGTCCGGGTGCAGGGAACAATCAGGGCCACCGGAGCGGTGATCCTTCAAACGGATTTGAACACTTCCGTCTCATGGAAGCAGTCGGGCTGCTACAGCACGAACCGGACGGCCGCCAAACTGTCGAATGCTCTCGGCATGGATTCCACCGAGACGTATCTCTACAATCAGGACGGAGTGGGTGGTGTTGGCGAAACCTCCGGCGCTGACGGCAAATATTGGATGACCACGGGCGTCGGGAATGAGACGAACGCGGCCGCAGCCGGCAGGGTCTGGGTCATCGCCGACTTGGGCGGCAGGTATGCCCTGGGCACGATAAAAATATGGAATTTCAATTGGGACAACACCCCGGGCAGCCCCACCACCAGTTTGAATAACCGCGGCGTCAGTCAGTTCGACATTCTGGTGCGCAACACCGCGGCGGACACGGACGACGGAACTTCGGGGGGCGCAGCCATCAACCTTAATAATGGCGTCGATGGCAACCTTGACGACGATGCAATCTTCAACCTCGGGACGTCCAGTCAGTGGCAGGAGGTGCTCGCGAATCAGGCGCTGACTCAGGCGCCCAACAACGACACCTACACCGGCCAGGCCTTTGATCTCACGGGCAACACCGCCCGCTTCGTGGCAATCCGCGTGGACAGCTATTACGGCGGCGACAGCATCGGACTGGGCAAGGTGCGCTTCGTCGCCTCGACGCCGCCTGAACTGGTGAGCACGATTCCCGCTGATAATGCGACCAGCGTGCTCCCCGGAGCAAATCTGGTGGCGAACTTCAGCGAGGCGATCCAGGCCGGCACCGGCAACATCACGATCCGACGGGCCAGCGACAACAGTGTCGTGGAAACTTTCAACGTGGCGACTTCCAGCCGTGTGACCTTTCCCACCGCGGAGCAGGTGGTGATCGACCCCACCTCCCCTCTTGTGGACGGCGTCGAATATTACGTGCGGATCGCCAGCACCGCCATCAAGGATTTGGCGGGCAATTTTTACGCCGGGATTGTGGATCCCGACACCACGACCTGGAGCTTCACTGTTGACGGCACCGCTCCGACCTTGTCCAGCCGCAGCCCCGCCACTCCAACCAAGGCGGATCCGGGAACGCGCCTGTTGCTCGGCTTCAGCGAGGCCGTCAAGATCGGCACCGGCACCGTCACGATCCGCAAGGCGAGCGACAACAGCCTGGTGGAGACCATCAACGTGACCGCGCCCGGCGCGGTGGTGGTCAACGGCAAGACGGCGGCGGTTGTCCGCAGCGTGACTCTTGCCACCAATACGGCTTATTACGTCAACGTCTCGGCCGGCGCGCTTACGGACCTTGCCGGCAACCCCGCCGGGGGCATCACCGGTACCTCCACCTGGACTTTCACCACGACGGCACGGGTGCCGATCCTGGTCGAGAATTTTGGCAGTTCCAGCGATCCGCTGAATGGAACCAGCGCCGACACCTTTGCCGCCGCCATCACCACCGCTGGCGGCTCCGCTACTTGGGCGGCTGGCAGCGGCTTCCTGCAAAATGGCGTGGTCAACGGCAGTGACCAATCCGCCGCCTATCTCAATCTCGGCAGCTACATCAGTGCCGTCACGAACACCGCCAACGGGAAATTCGAGCTCACCATGACGATCTCCGAGACCACCGGGGCCTGGATCTCGCTCGGTTTCGGGGCGGAGAATACGCCCAATACGGCGAAGAATTTCGTCAATGTCGGGACGGGCACACCGACGACCACCGGGCTTGGGACGATCGTCTATCGCGCAACCAATGCCATTGGCGAACTCGACATGTTCGGTGGCGGTGGCAGCGCGAACGCGATTGATGGCCCGGATGGCAATACCGGATTCCGGACGCTCACCGTGACCCTGGACCTGACTCCGGCCGGCGGCTACAACGGAACGAACAACTTCGGCACGGTCACCTGGTCGGACAGCGTCTTGGGCGTGCTCGGCACCACCAGCACCAGCTACACCTACCCCACCGCGCGTAACTTCGGGTCCATCCTGGTCACCCAGGCCAGCGGTTCGAAGGGCACGATCAACGCCCTGGCTCTCTACCAGATCGCGCCCGCAAATACCTATGCGAATTGGATCGGTAGCTTTGCCTTCAACGGCTTCGTTAATCCGGACCTCAGTGCCGCGGGGGATCCAGACAACGACGGCGTGGCCAACGCGCTGGAGAACATTTTCGGCACCAGCCCTGAGGTGTTCAGCCAGGGGCTGACCTCGGTTTCCGCCAGGAGTGGCAACCTGGTGTTCCGCCACACGCTCAGCGCGACTCCGGCCAGCGACCTGGCAACCAGCTACGAATGGTCCCCCGATCTGGTGAATTGGAATGCCTCCGGTGCCAGCGCGGGCGGGACCACGGTGACCTTCGGGGCGCCGGTGGTGATCACTCCGGGCACGCCGGCCTTGGTCGAAGTCACGGCCAGCGTGACCGGGACGCCGGTGAGCAAGCTCTTCGCCCGGTTCAAGGTCACCGGCCCGTGAGCCGCCGTGGAGGCAGTTTGAAGAAGTGGGGCAGGCTGCGTTGCTCGCGATCTAACGCCGAGTCGCCAACCAGCTTCGTCAGATTTCCGCCTTCATCGGATTTCGGCGCGACCGGTGGTGTTCCGTTTGAGAATTCCAACGGGATTCCAGCCCTCAGCCCGGCGGTTGCGAGGCACGAACTACCCCGGGTCAACCGATCAAAATAATTTCCACCCCCAACGGGGGTTGCCTTGCCGTTCCACGAGCAGGAATTCAACCCCTTCAGGGTAGATTGCGTTTGTGATTCGCCACCCGGCGTGGCCGCTCCGTTGTCGCGGCAACGCTGGGCTGAATGACGTAATCCCTTCGGGATATCTTCCTTGGCGCCTTGGCGTCCTGGCGACTTTGCGTTGAAAAATCCGCACGGAGTCAGCCGGGTGCGCCACTCCGCGCGCGTCCTGGGCGGGCAGAGGACTGCCCGCCCTGCCTTGTCATTTGGCGGGCGCGTTCGGCAGCGGCTTCAGCGTGAGCGGATCGCGCAGCGGCAGTTCGGTGAACTTCCCACCGGCCAACTCCGTGAGTTTCACCGGATGATCGGGATGGCCGAGCAGGATTTCGCTCTTCTGGCCGACGGTGAGGATCACGAGCTTTTCCGGCGTCAGATATTGTTTCGCCACGCGCTGCACGTCGGCCTTCGTGACCGCCGAGATTTTTGAGCGGAAGTTTTTCCAGAACTGCGGGTCTTGCGCGTAGCGGCCGGTGTATTCGTCCTGCGCGAAGGTGTTCGCCACCTGGCCTTTCGTGGCAAAGGTGCGTGGGAAGCGGTCAACGTAACCGCGCTTGGAGTTGTTCAGCTCCTCGTCGCTCACCGGTTCGGCGATCACGCGCTTGATTTCGTGCAGCACGATCGAGATCGCATAGGCCACGGTGCGGGACTTGGTTTGGAAGCCCGCCGTGAACGTGAGCGGATAATACACGCCGCCGGGAAAAGCCGAGAACGCTGAATACGCCAGCCCCTCGTCTGAACGCACCCGGTTCATGATGCGCGACGTGAAGCCGCCGCCGCCGAGGATGTCGTTTATGATGATGACCGCGAAGTAGTCGGGGTCGTCGCGCATGATGCCGGGCAGCATCATCGAGACGCGGCCCTGGTTCACGTCCTTGTTCACGAGGTAAACGCCGGGCGCGGCGAAGGTCGTGTTCGTTGGCACCGGCGGCGGAGTTTCGCCCGGGAACGGCCAGTCGGCGAAAAGTCTTTCCAATCTGGCGGTCATTTCATCGCGGCTGAAATCGCCATTGGCCGCGACGATGAAATTCTGCGGGACGAACCATTTGCGGTGGAACGCTTCGAGGTCGGCGTGCGTGATTGATTCGACGGATGCGGCGGTGGAGAAGCGGTTGTTAAAAAAGTTTTCACCGTAGGCCAGCATGTTCGCCTCCCGGCTTTCGATGGCGGACGAATCGTCGTTGCGCTGCTGCATGAATTGAATCATCTGCTGCTTGCGAAGCGCGAGTTTGTCCGCTTGAAAGCGCGGCGCGGTGAGCACTTCGCGCAAGATCGCCAGGCCTTCGTCGAGGTCCTTTGCGAGCAGGTTGAGACTCACGCCGCCCTGCGAATCGGCGATGCTGGAGTTGAGCGCCGCCGCAAGCAATGCCAGCCGCTCTTCGAGGTCTTCCGCCGATTTTGATTTCGTGCCGCCGCGCGCGAGCAGGTAGCCGGTGAGATTGGCCAGCCCTTCCTTGCCCGCGGGGTCAAGGTAATCACCCGTGCGGACGAGCACGGAGATGTTCACGAGCGGCAGTTCGCGGTCCGGCACGACGTAGGCGACCGGGCCGGATTTGAGTTGGACGCGGAATGTTTCCGGCGACGGCGGTTCGTAGGTGAGCGGGGGGAAGGCGAGTTTTTCCGGGCGGTCGGGGATGACCGGCAAGGTGGTTGGCTGTTGTGCGTTCGCCACAGTTACCAGACACAAAGCTAACAGCCACACCCTCGCCATGTGCCGCAAGGTGGGGCGCGTCACTCCGTGCGCGCCGTTCGAACGATTGGAAGTGATCTGCGGCGCGCACGGAGTGACGCGCCCTACCACATCCCTTGGTTCAGGGGAACAATTCATGATTTCGAGTTCTCCTTCATCACGGCCTTCTGTTCTTTCGCTGCCGCAGCTTTGCGCGTGTAAGTCGCCACCGCGCGGTTTTCCTTCGTGAAATATTCCCTGGCCACGCGCTTCACGTCGGCGGCGGTCACGGCCTGAAACTTCGGGGCGGCTTCGTTGATCTCGCGCCAGTGGCCGTTCCCTTCGTTGAAAATGAGTTGGTGGAGAATCGCCATGTTAGACGAGAGCTTGCGGTATTCGGCGGCAGCGAAATTATTTTTCACTTTCTGCAATTCTTCCGCGGGCACTTCGTCGCGCTGGAGTTTTTCGATTTCGGCGTAGATCGCGGCCTCGACTTCCGCGGGCGTGTGGCCGTCCTTGGCCTCACCGCCGGCATTGAAGTGTCCCGCCCATTTCTGCGACCGCTGATCGGCCCAGATTTCGGTGGCGATTTTCCCGCCAAGGACCAGTCCCTTGTAAAGCCGGCCCGTGCGCGTGGCGAGCACCTGCCCGAAAATTTCCAGCGCGTAGGAATCCTTGTGGCCAAACGGCACGGTGTGCCAGAGAATTTCCACCTGCGGATTCGTCTCGGCCTCGGCGTTCATGCGCTTCTCGGCCGGCTGCTTCACTTCGAGGGTGACGACCTCCGGCGCTTCGGTCTGGCCGCGCGGGATGCGGGAGAAATATTTTTCCGCCAGGCTCGCGGCTTTGGCCGGATCAAAATCGCCGACGAGGATCACCGTGATGTTCTGCGGCGCGTAGTAGGTCGCGTAAAAGTCGTCCGCCTGCGCTTTCGAGATGGCTGGAATGTCCGACGGCCAGCCGATCGTGGGCCAGCCATAGGGATGCGATTCCCAAAACACGGAGTTGAAGGTCTCCTCAAACTTCCCCAGCGGCGTGGATTCGGTGCGCATGCGCCGTTCCTCGAACACCACGTCGCGCTCGGAGTAAAACTCGCGGAAGACCGGATGCAAAATCCGCTCCGACTCCATCCACATCCAAAGCTCCAGCTTGTTCGCCGGCACGCTGATAAAATAGGCCGTCATGTCGTCGGACGTGAAGGCGTTCATGCCCGAGCCGCCGGCGGCGCGGTAAATCTTGTCGAACTCGTTCTTCACC
>JALOTT010000247.1 GCA_025457745.1 Verrucomicrobiota bacterium | reverse complement strand
CGCGGGCTGGTCGCGCCAGAGCCTTGAACGCTTTCGGGCCCTGGGCGAACAACTCCAGGCCGGCCCGCTCGAACAAATCGAGGGCCTCGGCCCGCAACGGCACGTTGCGCTCGCCTTGCGGGGCGACACACAATTTTGCGTCGGCTGGCGGCACTCGCTGGCCCCGGAGGAAATCCGCGACCGCATGAGAAAGGTGCTCGCGTCATGGACCTGATGAAATTATTTGCCAGAACCGCGCCGCCGCTCGCGCGACTTCCCAACGGCTGTTTCACACTGGATCGCACGGGTCGCGTACTGGTGGGCACGGTATCATCGAGTTTCCCGGCCGGCACCATGCGGCAGATTGGCCGGCACGTGTTGGACACGTTTCGCGAGGCGCAGGCCGCGCAATTGCCGCTGGCCGAACTGGTCGTGCATTACGGCAGTTTGAAAATCGTCGCGCGCGAGTTGCGCGGCGGGGCCATTGTTTTCCTTTCCCCCAAGTCCCTCATCAGCCCGGCCAAGTAACCCGACGCCACCGCCCTATGAGCAATAAAAATATGGACTCACTCATCCAGCAAATGGAGAACTACCTCGAGTGCTGGAAACAGTTCAACCAATCCGTCAACCTCGCGCGCTCGAAAAAATTCGGGGCCGAGGACGAAAACCAGTTCCTCGAAATCAAAAGCGTCATCATCCAGGAACTGGAACTGATCCTCGCCGCGGTGGACGTTGGTTCGCCGACCAAAGAGGAAATCCACGCCCTCATCGGCAACGCGCCCTCGCTGCGTTACCTCTCCGAAATGAGCGAAGGCGCGCTGCGCAACGTCGAGAACCAGTGGCACAAAATTTACATCGGCTGGCACGCCATCCTCGGCCAGCTCAAGGTCCGGCAACACGCCGAAACCGACAAATCTTCGTTCGTGAATTTTTTCGGATCGAAGCAGGGCAAATAGCTTGCGCGGCGGTTGTTTTCCCGCTTGCCTTCGCCGGTCGTTTCGCGTCTAACCACTCCCATGCCCGACTGGATCGCTGTCATCATTCTGGGAATCATCGAAGGGATTACAGAGTTCATCCCGGTTTCCTCCACCGGCCACCTGCTGCTCGCCGAGCACGCGCTCCAGCTCAAACAGAGCGACCTGTTCAATATCGTCATCCAGTGTGGCGCGGTCATTGCCGTGCTGCCCTTGTTTTCCAAACGGCTACAACAATTCCTGTTCCGCTGGCGCGAACCCGCCACGCGCGATTATCTGCTGAAGATTCTGGTCGCATTCGCCATCACCGGCGCGGTGGGCTTTGTCATTGATAAACTGGGTTTCAAGCTGCCGGACAAACCGTTCCCGGTGGCAGTGGCGTTGCTCGTCGGCGGAATTTTGTTTATCGCGGTCGAACGCTGGCTGCGCGGCAAAACTTTGCAGAACGAAATCTCCTGGACCATCGTCCTGGCCGTGGCGGTCGGCCAGCTTGTCGCCGGCGTTTTTCCCGGCACGTCACGCTCCGGCGCGACCATCCTGCTGGCGCTAATGCTCGGTCTGGCGCGCCCGGCGGCCACGGAATTTTCCTTTCTCGTTGGCATACCCACCATGCTCGCGGCCGGCGGATTGAAAATTTTCAAGGCGCTCCGTCATCACGCCGATGCACCTGCGGAAAACTGGGGATTGCTTTTGTTGAGCGCGGTCGTGGCGGCAGTCGTCTCCTTCCTCGCCGTTAAGTGGCTGCTGCGCTACGTGCAGACGCACACGTTTAGCGCATTTGGGTGGTATCGGATCGCCCTGGGCATTCTGATTCTTGCGATGCTCAGGTAAGAATTGGCGCGCGTCGTACGTTTCAACGAGTTGCCCCAACATCCCGCTGTCGGGGTTCACTTTTCAACGGATCATCGCTTCCCGCTCGCGTCCAGACAGACCAGATCGCCCTTCGCGTTCCGGCAGAAGATCTGGCCGTTGGCCAGCACCGGAGTTGTCCAGCATTTGCCGCCGAGGACTTGCGCGCGGGAAATCGGTTTGAACTTCTCCGACGTCGCTTCCACGACCATCAACTCGCCCTTCTCGGTCAACACGATCAATTTGCCATCAGCGGCCATCAGTCCGCCGAAGCCCGTCTTCTCGGACCACTTCCCTTCACCCGTTGCCAGTTCGAGGCATTTCAACGTCGTGGTGGCCTTGCCAGCGTCGCCATCGAAGCCGAATAAAAAACCGTTCAAAAGGACGCAACTGTTGAAATGGTTGCGCATGTTCTTGTTTTCCCACACCGGTTTTGGTTTCCCGCTGCTTACATCAATCACCGCCCCACCGCGATTGTAACCCGCCGAAATGAAAACCTTGCCGCCGGAAATGATCGGGTCAGCCGCGTTCACATCGTAACTGGCTTTCCAAGGGTAACGCCAAAGCTCCTTGCCGTCTTTGACGCGAATTGCCGCCACGTCCTGCTTGAGGCACAGCGCCACGGCCCGCTCGCCGCCGGCGTCAAATGGCACCGGCGTCGAGTAACCCGCCGCGTCCGTGCCTGACGACCAGAGAACTTTGCCGGTCTTCTTGTTGAACGCCGTTCCCGCCGCGCCGGCGTTCACGATGCACGCGTCGCCTTCCACCAGCACCGAACTGGCGAATCCCCAGGTTGGCATTTCAGCCTTCAAACTTTCCATCACGTTGTTCGACCAGATCACGCCGCCCTTGGCGGCGTCCAGGCAGAGCACCAAACCCCGCTTGCTGAACATGTAAATCCGGTCACTGTCCGCCGTGGGCGTCGCGCTCGGCCCGCCCTCGTAGTATTTTGGGTCGAGTTTCGCCGCGTAGGGAAATGTCCAGACCGGCGCGCCTGTCTTCGCATCGAAACAATAGACGGTGTCGGTGTTGTTGGCGTGGCCCGACGTGTAAACGCGGCCTTGGCTCACAGACACCGAGGAAAAGCCGATCCCGACCGATGCCTTCCACAATTGTTTCGGCCCACCCGCGGGCCATTTCGCCGACCAGCCGGTTTCTTGTGATATGCCGTTCAAGTCCGGTCCGCGCCAGCGAGGCCAATCGGCTGCGGTCGCAGTGGAAAAAAATGCGGCGGCCAGGACAACGGCGGCGGCGGTAAAGAAGCATTTCATGCGTGCACAGTTAACGCACGCCGCTTCGCATGTCAACGCAGCGTGAATGTTTGGTCGTGGGCCAGTCGTGGATTTTGAAGTGACCTTTCTTCCGCCTTCACTCGTTTCGGCCCGACAAGCACGGAGCTACTACCATACTCGAAAAAAGGTTCATCAAACATGACCTGCACGGTCAGACGAATTGCGGTCGCGCCGCCGCCGGACTCCAACTGGCACTACCCGGTCTGGGCTTCGGCGGAGACGCTCGCCCTGCGGCATTTCCGACCGGAAAGCGGCAACCATCGCCCGCAAACTTTCGCGCGGGTGCTCCACGATGAGCACGGGATTCACGGGCTTTTCCAGGTCCACGATGGCTTCGTCCGCTGCGGGCGGACGGAATACGGCAGCGAAGTCTGGAAGAACAGTTGCGTGGAGTTTTTCGCGCAACCCAAACCGGGTCGCGGTTATTCCAATTTTGAGTTCAACGGCGGCGGCGCGTTCCTCTGCTGCCACATCGTGGATCCGACCCGGACGCCGGATGGTTTCAAACAATTCCCGCGGGGGCCGTGGGACGTGGCGCGGCAAATCCAGGTTCACACTTCGCTGCCGCGCACCGTCGAGCCGGAAATCACCGGCCCGGTGACGTGGACGTTGCAGTTTTTCATCCCGTTTGCGCTGTTCGAGAACTTCATCGGGCCGCTGGGCGGGATGGCCGGGCAGACCTGGCGCGGGTGGATAAAAGCCTGACTGCCGACGCAAATGCAGCGGACCGGTTGACACTGGAATGGGACATCATCAACAAGAATGTCGTCCGTACAAAATTGCGCCGGTTGCCAATGCGACAACCGGCGCGGCAAACTGTGCGGATGGATTCGCGGCTTACTTGGTCGCTTCAGCCAACGCACCTGAAACGGGAACCACGGCTGACTTCAAGCCGATCTTGAAGCAGATGGCATAAACCACCGCACCGAGGACAAACGCGACGACGGGCGCCGCCGGCACGGGCGCGCCGAAGTTCGGCGCGATGCCCGCCGCAAATCCAACCAGCCAAGCGATCCAACCCGCCGGATTGAAACCGGCGCGCGGGCCGCTCCACTTCCGGCCGTTGAGGAGGTAGTCCACCAGCATCGCGCCGCAGATGGGACCAAACGACGCGCCGATGATCACAAACACCGGGATCACCTGCGCTGCATAACCTGTCACCGCCAGAATGATGCTCACCGCTGCGCCGATACCGACGGAGATGAAGGGATTGACCTGCGGCAGCGTGGTCTTGAAGCTGTTGGCTGCAATGAACGACGAGAAGCAAGCGGGCGGGAACGCCGCCAGCGCCAACAGGAACATCACAATTGCGGCGACCTTGTCGCCCAATACCACGCCCAAAAGGTTCGTGGTGCGGTACAGCGCGTCGTGGCTGGCTGAGACAGCAATTCCTTCCCTCTGCTCGTCGGTCAGCGGCTTGCCTGCCTTCGTGGCTGCCGCGTCGGCATCTTGGACGGCTTTTTCAACCGACGCAGTGGCCGCGGCCGTGGCCTTCGCGCTCAACTCCTTCGAGCCATAAATGCCCGCGACGATGCACGTGGAAAGACCCGCCGTGAGGATGATGGCGAGCGCAATGCCGAACAAACCGCCGCGGCTCACGTCTTTGCAGTTTCGGCTGTTGACCCCGAAGTCCACGCCCGCTGCGCCTGCGGTGGCGAAGAAGCCGACGATATAGGTGATGAGAAACGCCAACACGCCATTGCCACCCGCGTGCAAACCCACTGCGTCCATGGCTGGCGATGGGGCAGCGGTCATGAAGCCAGTCTGGGCCACCGTGGTGTGGATGTCAGAAAGGACCTTCGGGTCAAAACTGCTGAGGCCGCCCACCGTTTTGAAGAACAGCACGAGCAGCGTCACCAGCGGGATCAGCGGCAAATAGGTGGCAACCTTGGCCACGTATTGAATTCCCTTGAGGCCGACGAACGCCGCGAGCACGCCCCAAATCACCATCAAGATTTGCGGCGGCACGGGGATGATGGCCGAGAGCAACAAGCCGGAGAAATACACGTTGACGCCCAACCAGCCGAACTGCAGCACGCCCATCATGAAACCCGGCATGATGAACCCGCCCTTGGCCCCAAACGTGGACGTGCCCACGATGTAAAGCGGCAAGCCGGTTTTCATGCCGAGCAGCCCAGGCACAAGGTAAAAGAGGAAGTGGCAGATCAAGGCCGCCAAGACCAAGCCCAGCAATGCCACGCCAAGGCCGGCTACGAGGCCGCCGCCGGTGGTCGCGGAATTGACAGCGTCCTGCCAGAACACAAACCAGAGGAAGATGCCCGCGTAGGTCGGGGCGGTGTTTTTGAACCACGGTGCGCGCTTGTCCTTGGGATTGGGCGCGGCACCCGAGATGTAGGACGGGAGTCGTGTGTCAGATGTCGTGTTTTGGTTGCTCATAGTCTGGATTGTTAGGTGCGAGGTTCATTTGGTCAAAAAAAAAACGAGGCGGCTCTTGCGAACCGCCTCGGAACTGCGGCCTCATTCGGGCACGCAAGAGCCATCCGCCCGGTCGCCTACTTCTGTCTCGGAGACCACTCGAACGTTACTGTGATATCGTCGCCGGTGGTGATCTGACCTATGCCGGGAATGTTCGGGTTCGGCGGCTTGACGGTGTAATCGCTCATCTTCAGGGGTGTGCTGCCCGTGATCTTTAGTTGCGCCGACTTCTTGCCGTCCTTTTCAACCTCGGCCTTTTCAATCGTCACCGGCATGGTGAGTGGCTTGGTGACGCCGTGGATGGTAATAGTGCCGAAGGCATCGAATTCGCATTTGCCGCTCTTCGCGTCACCCTTGGCCTTCAGTTCGGTGATCTTGAATTCCATTTTCTTGAACTTGGGTTCTTCCATGTGCTCCTGATAGACCTCATCCATCTTCTTGTTGTAGCTCTTGAGGCTGCGCACCGGGATGAAGATCTCCACCTTGGGCTTCGCGGACGCGCCGCCCTTTAGTGCGGATTCGGGAAAACCGGCGTCGGCTTCCAGGAAGCCGCCGATGACCGGGCTTTCCATGTTCCAATCGTGGATGCTGGAAGT
>JALOTT010000246.1 GCA_025457745.1 Verrucomicrobiota bacterium | reverse complement strand
CAACGTTGTGACAGGTTTTTATGAATATGTGCCAGCACCGTCGGGCACGATAGTTTACTTGCTCTCTTATTTTTTGTTGAACACATGAAGAACACCGGCATGACTCAACTCGACTGGGCGATCATCGTCGCCTACCTCCTCGGCGTCGTGGGCATCGGCGTCCTTGCCGGATTCCGCCGCAGCAAGAGCACAGAGGGCGGGCATTACTTCCTGGCCGACAACACGCTCACCTGGCCGATCATCGGCCTGGCGATGTTCGCGGCGAACATCTCCACGGTGCACCTCGTCAGCTTGGCGCAGTCGGCCTACACCTCCGGCCTGCTCTACGGCAACTACGAGTGGATGGCGGGCTTCACTTTGATTCTCCTCTCGCTGTTCTTCGCGCCGCTCTACTTGCGCACGCGCGTGCCGACGCTGCCGGATTACCTCGAGCGCCGCTACAACCGCAACTGCCGCGACGCGCTCTCCATCGTCTCGCTCATCTCGGCCATCGTGATCCACATCGGCGTGGCGTTGTTCACAGCCGCCGCGGTGCTTTGCTTCATCTTCGGCATCCCGGAAACCAAGACCATCCTGGGCCTGAACGCGATGATGCTCTTCATCATCGCGCTTGGCGTGCTGACCGGCATCTACACCGTGATCGGCGGCCTGCTCGCCGTGGTGTGGACGGAAAGCATCCAGACCGTGCTGCTGCTGGTTGGCGCGGTTTGCATCACGGCGGTCGGCTACCACGCGGTCGGCGGTTGGGATGCGCTTTCCAGTCTGCTGGCCACCCAGCCGCACCCGCTGCTCGGGAAGGAAGGCGGGCCGGAACTTTCCACGCGGACATTCCTCCACATGATGCACAGCGGCGGCGACAACACCGTCATCGCCAACGTGCCGTGGTATTCCATCCTGCTGGGCTACCCGGTCATCGGCATCTGGTATTGGTGCTGCGATCAGACAATCGTGCAGCGCGTGCTTGCGGCGAAGGATGAGAAGCACGCCCGCCTCGGCCCGCTGTTCTGCGCTTTCATCAAAATTCTGCCGGTGTTCTTGTTCGTTCTGCCCGGCGTCATCTGCGTGGGGTTGGTGCAGAAGGGATATTTCGGAACCGAAACCGTGGCTGGCGTGACGCGCGCCGTTGGCCCGGTCGCCTCCAAGGACACCTACGCCTTCATGATCACGCATCTGCTGCCCATCGGCATGAAGGGCCTGGTCGTCGCCGCGATGCTCGCCGCCGCGATGCAAACCTGCTCCGCCGCGCTCAATTCCGCCGCCACGCTGTTCTCCTACGACATCTGGAAACGCTGGAAGCCGCAGACCGCCGACCACAGCCTCGTGAAAATCGGGCGCTGGACCACCATCGTCGCTACGCTGCTGGCCATCGTGCTCTCGCCGATCTTCGGCCACTACGACACGATTTTCAAAGGCCTGAACGTGTTGATCTGCTATATCGCCCCGCCGATTACCGCCGTGTTTCTCGTCGGTGTGTTCTGGAAGAAGGCCGGCGGTCGAGCCGCGTTCATCACGATGGTCGCCGGCGGCCTGATCGGCGCGCTGTGTTTCTTCCTCGATTTCTTCAAAGCGACGGTCGTGGGCGCGGGCGCAACCCCGGAATCCATCGCGGCGTCGCCCGCGCTGAATTGCATTTACAACGTCGCGCTAAAGGACTTCATGCTGGCGTCCTTTGGCATCTTTTGCCTCTGCGTCATCATCCAGGTGATCGCCTCGCTGGTCCTGGCCGAACCGCTGAAGGACGAGGCAAAGACGCTGGTCTGGGAGCATTGGACCGAACCGCTGCGCGTGAAGTGCGGGAGGGGGCTGTCGGATTACCGCGTCATGTCAGCCGTGGTGCTGGTGACGTTCGTGGTGCTTTACCTGATCTTTCGTTGACCCAAAAAGAATGACGTTATGAAACACATTGCACTGCTGCTCCTGATCGGCCTGCTGGCCGGTTGCGCGACGCAAAAAGCGCCGCAACGCTACGCGTGGATCACCGGCCTCAAACCTGAGAAAGCCGAATACTACCGCCAGCTTCACGCCAACCCGTGGCCCAGCGTGAACCGGATGCTCAAGGAATGCCACATCCAGAATTTCTCCATCCACGAACGCGAGATTGACGGCAAGCTCTACCTCTTTGCCTACCTCGAATACACGGGCAAGGACTTCGACGCCGACATGAAGCGCATGGCCGCTGACCCGGAAACCGTGCGTTGGTGGAAGGAAACCGACCCGTGCCAATCGCCATTGCCCGATGCTGCCGCGAAAGGAAAAATCTGGGCGGATTTGAAAGAAGTTTACCACTTGCACTAAGAAGTCTGTGCTTCACGACCCCAGCCATCGTTCACCGCCGATTGTCGCGGAAGAAATCAAACTGACGCCTAATGAGAAGAACGTGTTGCGCGGGCTCGTCGGCGAAATCGTCCGGATCGCCGCGCTGCCGGTGCATCGCGAGAAGGCGGAATTGTGGCGGCGGCTCAACGACCTCGAATCCGCCCGCCCCATGGTGTGGATCAACGAAATCCCATGGCACGAGATGAACGTGGGCGATGAGTTGACGCTCCAGACGCAACATCCATGGGCGCGCGATTGGGAAACCACGCTGCGTCAGACGCTTTACCAATGGCGGCATTTGCCCGCTGACATGATCGTTTCCGATTTCATCGAGTGCCCGCTCGCCATAGAGAGCACCGACTTCGGCATCATCGAGGATGTGGATGTGGCAAGAACCGACGCAGCGAATCCCATCGTCTCGCGTCATTTCAACATCCAGATTCGCCAACCGGAGGACCTCGACAAAATCAAGCTGCCGCGCATCACGCACAATCGCGCGGCCACCGAGTTCCGGTTCGCGGCGATGAGCGAGGTTTGCCAGGGCCTCATGCCGGTCAAGAGGGTCGGCCAGACGCACATCTGGTACACGCCGTGGGATTACCTGATTCGTTGGTATGGCGTGACCGAAGCGATGCTGGATTTGCACGACCGCCCCGATTTCGTGGACGCCTGCGTGCAACGCCTCGCGTTGGCGTGGATGACCGAGTTGGACCAATTCGCCGCCCAGAATCTGCTGTCGCCCGATTGCAACAACACACGCATCGGGTCAGGCGGTTACGGCTACACGACGTCCCTGACCACGACCGATCCCGCCACGCACGTTCTGCCGAACCAGATGTGGGGCTGCTCCAACGCGCAGATTTTTTCCGAGGTCTCGCCCGAGATGCATTGGGAGCACGCATTGCGGCATGATCTGCCGTGGCTGTCGCGCTGGGGCTTGAACTACTACGGCTGTTGCGAACCGCTCGATTTCAAGATGGACGTGCTCCGCCGCATTCCCAACCTGCGCAAGATTTCGATGAACTACCGCATCAAGCCGAATCGCGCCGTGCAGAACGTGCAGGACAAATACGTCTTCAGCTACAAACCCAACCCCGCCTTCTTCGCCGAGGACAACTTCCGTCTGCACGAAATGCGCGCCGAGTTGCGTGCCGTGCTGGAACGGGCGCGCGGCTGCCATGTCGAGTTGATCATGAAAGACATCTCCACCGTGCGTTACCAACCGCAGCGGCTCTGGCAATGGGCCGTGATGGCAATGGAGTTGGCGGAGGAATTCAAACGTTGAAACCGCGAATGAACGCCCATGAACGCGAATTCAAAATCTAAATCTACCACGGCAAAACCTTTGTCTTTGTTCTCTCGTATTCGCGTCCATTCGCGTTCATTCGCGGTTAACGAGTTATGACCTCACGCGAACGAGTCCTAACCGCCTTCGCCCACGAAGAACCCGACCGTGTTCCGCGTTGGTGCGGCGCGTCGCCGGAATTCATCGCCAAGGCAAGACGCCATTGCGGCATCACCGACACCGAGCAGTTGTTCGTCCGTTTCGGTGATGATTTCCGCCGTGTGTATGCGCGCTATGCCGGGCCCGCGGAGTTCAGTCCCGACTGTGGGTTGCGCGAAGGCTCGACGTATCGCACGCCTTTCGGCATCGAACGCCACGGTTACGGTTACGGGATGCCAAAGAATAATCCGCTCGCCAACGCCACGCTCCGCGAGGTGCACGATTATCCTTGGCCCGATCCGAAATGGATGGACGTCTCGCGTGTGCGGGCTGACGCACTGGCTTGGCAGAAACGCTACGCCATCCTCGGCGGCGACTGGTCGCCCTACTGGCACGACGCTGTTGATCTGCTGGGCATGGAAACCTTGATGATGAAGATGGCGGACGAACCGGACGTGGTGGATGCGGTGCTCGCCCACGTGGTGGATTATTACTTCGAGGTGAGCCGACGGATTTTTGACGCGGCGGCGGATGCATTGGACGTCTTCTTTGTCGGGAATGATTTTGGCAGCCAGATGGGGCCGCTGGTCAGCCCGCGTCAGTTCGAGCGGTTTCTGTTGCCGCACCTGCGCCGGTTGATTGACCTCGGCCATGCTTACCGGCTCAAAGTGCAACTCCACTGCTGTGGTGGTTACGAGCCGTTCATCCCGCTGCTGATCGCCGCCGGTCTCGACGGCTTGCAAGCCGTGCAACCCTGTTGTCGCGGCATGGACTTGCGCGCCCTCAAGGAACGCTACGGCGACAAGATTCTGTTCAACGGTGCGATTGACTCGCAGCACGTGCTGATTGATGAAACGCCGGGAGTCGTGCGTGAGAAAACGCGCGAGGTGATTTCCATCATGGCGCCCGGCGGCGGCTACGTGGCAGGAGCAAGCCACGATTTTCTCCTTGAAGAAACACCCGTCGAAAACGTCCTGGCCATGTTCGACGCCGTGCAGGAATTTGGGACGTACCCGATTGGAAGACGAGGTGGTTCGTGATAAGGCTGTCCTCGTGAGTTTTTATGAGTGGCATGTTTGACACAACTGGCAAGGCCGCCGACCAAACTGGGCGGAAGGAAAATACTCTCCGCAAACTTCGGCGGATGAACACCGCGCTGCGGCACGAAGAGCCGGACCGCGTGCCCATCAGCGACTTTTTCTGGGGCAGCTTCATCGAGCGCTGGCGCAAGGAACTGGGCCTGCCCGCCGACGCGAATCCTTATTACCACTACGACCTCGACTGGATCGTCACCGTGCCGAACATGGACCCGTGGATTCGCCCGTTCGAGACGATCAAGGAGACGGCGGAAGAGGTTGTGGTGAAGACGGGCTTCGGCGCGATCATGCACAAACATTTCGAGTTTCCCATGCCGGAAATGCGCGCGTGGGAGACGGACTCTTTCGAGAAACTGGAGCGCGCCGTGTTCGACGACCCGCGCGACCGGCGGCGCTTCTTCGCGGCGGGCGACAACCAGATCGCCGGCGTGGGCGACGGGTTCCAACGCAACTCGCCCGCGTGGATTGAAACTGTGAAATCGCTTTGGCCCGACTTCCCGGTTTACGGCAGCATCATCGAGGCGAGCGAATGTCTCACGCGGCTCATCGGCCAGGAAAACACCATGATGTGGATGGCCGAATATCCGGAGCGCATGGGCGCGGTCATTAACCGCATCGGCACGTTCTGCCTCGAAATGGCCAAAGCGGAGATTGAGGCGGGCGCGGGCTTGCTCGACGGTTTCGTGATCTGGGGCGACGTGGCCTACAAGAAATGCACATTCATGTCGCCGAACTACTGGCGGGAATTTTTCAAACCCTGGGTCGCGCGCATGACCGACGCTGCGCACGCGGCTGGGCTGCCGGTCATCTACCACGGCTGCGGCAACGTGAAAGCCATTTTCCAGGACTACATTGACATGAAAATTGACGCGTACAACCCGCTCGAAGCGAAGGCGGGAATGGACGCGGTTGAGTTGCGCCGCCAATACGGCCACGGCATCGGCTTTTGTGGCAACAGCAACATTCAGGTCTGGGAAGGCGGCGACCGAGAAGCCATCCAGCGCGAAGTGTTGCGCAAGCTCAATGCTGCAAAGGGGGGCGGTTACATTTTCCAATCCGACCACTCGGTCAGCAGCAGCGTGTCCGGGCAAACCTACGATTACATCGTGAAACTCGTGCGCGAGTTTGGGAAATATCCCATCCGGCTGCCACAGGAGTTTGAAGAGACAGTTTAACCTTTCTTGAACAGTTTTGAGCGAAGCGGAGGGGTAAAGTGGTGGATTTTCGAGGGATTTCGGTTGAAGCAGCGCGTAGGCGGCGATTGGTGTAGT
>JALOTT010000245.1 GCA_025457745.1 Verrucomicrobiota bacterium | reverse complement strand
CCCTCCTGCTGGATTTCCTTGGATTCGTAATCGAGCACGCGTTCCGGCAGCAACACATGAAGATTTATGCCGCCCGCCAACGGCTCGGTCTTTACGCCCGGCGCCCCGAGCTGTTGGTTGGTTTTCATGCGCAGCAATACGCCCGCCCCACCGCCCATCAAAGCCAGGGCGACCAGCAAGAGGATGATCTTTGGCTTGTTCATGCCGGGTTTGATCCTTCTCCCGCCGGCTTCTCAGCCTTCGCCTGGCGGTCTTGAATATTTTCCAGCCAGCGGCCGAGCACGATCAGACCAAGAATCGCCGGCACGTACGGCAACAGGCTCCAAAATGAGCTCTCATGCGCCTTGTTGCCGGCGCCTTGCCCGCCCAATTCCGCCGCCAGCACGATCACCATCATGCGAAAGATGTTGCCGATGATCGCCAGCGGAATCGCACTGGCCATCAGCAACACCCGCGGCCACGCGGTTTGAAACATGGTGAAAGCGTAGATGATGGCGATGGCCGCGATGGCCACCAGACTCCGGATGCCGCTGCACGCGGGCGCCACATCGTATTGATAGGTGCGCATCCCGTTGATCAATTGTGTGCCGCTGCTCACCACGTCCAGCGCCAGCAAATGCTGGCAAATCAACGCGACGCCCTTGGTCACCAGCAGACGCAACGGAAAAGTGACCGGCTCGGTCAGCGACCCCAGTGGCACCATGAACGCGAACAGAAAGAACGGAAAAAAACTCGCCCGCAAGAACGCCGGCCCCCACACCAGCCCCGTCAGCGCATAAATCCCCGCCAGCAAGGCGATGATGCCCACGCGCGGTTGCTGAACCGCATAGCCCACGATGTGCAGAGCCAGCGCCGCCGCCACCAGCAACAAACCCGGCCACCAGGCGCGCAGCGGCAAAGCCAGCAACTCCTTGCGCTTCCACCACAACAAACCCACCACGACGAACGGGATCAAAACCGCATGGCCATCGTCCGCAATGGGACTTTTCAGCGTGTAGGCCGTGTACATCCATTTGAGCAGCGAAGGGGTGCTGATGTAGCCCAGCGTCCCGTTGCCGAGCAAGTGAAACAGAAGCAGCCATGCCATCAGCAACGCGAAAAACAGCGTCTTATCCGGCAGTTGCCGCCAAGCCAAACGGAACTCCTCGACAAAACCCGCCTGGGGAGCGGCGCCGGGAAGGTTGTTCTGACGTTGTTCCTGCATTTGCATAAACGACCAGCCAATTGATAACAAAATGCCATTCTTGACTCAAACAAATTCGGCGAAGCTTGAACCGGCCAGCCCATTGCCGGGACAGCGTGTCACGGAATCCGCACAACGTGCCACGGTTGCGGCCCCTCGCTGACTTTCACCACGGCCATCACCGTGCCAACCAACTCCCCGCCGGTCTCCTGCAACCACGATTCCAACGTCCTGTGCTCAAACGCCAGATTCAGCCCGCCCAAAACGACATACTCGACGTGCCGCCCGCGCATCATGTCCGCCGGATCATCCAAGGTGAAGTGTTCCACCTTCCGGCTGCCATAGGGTCGCCACAAAGAGATATCCATATCGTCGCCGGTCCCGATGAATCCGACCACTGAAGCCTCCCTTGGCAGCAGCGCGCGAACATCTGCCAATGGGTCTGGCCGCGAAGAATAAACCGAGTAGACGCTTGACGCCCGTCGAAGCAGCCGGCTCTCCGGCCGTAATTTTGCGAACTGAGAAAGCAAGGTTTGAGCAGGCCAGAGTGGCCTCGCCGGGGTCACGATCAGCACCCCGAACGCCATCACCACCACTGCAACCTCTGCGCAACGCCACCACCGCTGCCTGACGACGTCCGCGTGCCCGGCCAGCACAAGCAACGGCGCAATCAGCAGCGGGTAGTAAGGCGAAATCAGCCGGGCGGGCGTAACCATGCCGGATTTCACGCAGTAGGCCAGCAGCGCCACCCACGAACCAAACAAAACGCCACCGCGCAACCAACCCGGCAGCGACGCTGCCACCCCAATTGGCGCGCTGGGTCGAAGGCCGCGACGCAAGGCGGCAAGGACCGAGGCCGCCACCAACACGCTGACGCCGAAGCCCAACCCGGCCCAGTCCTCTGTCGGCAATTCCCAGAGCCGCAGGAAGTCCGCCTCGAAATTTGCCGACATCGGCGCGAGGATGATTTGGGGCAGCCAAGACGTCACGGATTGGTTGTACCAACCTGCCACTGGAAAGAACGGCGGGACATAATTGTTCGACAGGAACAACAGTCCGTTGCCCCAGACGCCAACCAGCGGATTTTTCATGTCCATCCCGCTGTGCTCGAGCACCAAGCCCGACCAGTCGCCACAATAAATCATGTTCAAGATGGCCGTCGGCACAAACGACGCGGCCAACGCGAGCACCGCCACCGTAGCCGCCGACATGAGGAGGCGGACCCGTCGGAAATCGAAGAAATCCGCCTCCTCACGTCGGCGGCTACCCGCTGCGCCAGGTCGCCAGACCCCCAACATCGCGATCGCCCAAGGCATAAGCAAAGGCAGGTTGCTCGCCTTCGCGCCGACCAGCAGCGCCGCGGCCAGCACCGAGAGAAACACGTCGGACACGCGCCGCGATACCCGCGCGCGACAGGCGAAATCCAACGCCGCCAGCGCATACACCGTGGGAAACGTGTCATTCCCGAGGCTGCCCGCCTGCACGAGAAAAGTGTAACCCGTCGGCAGCAGCCACATCCAACGCCACGCCACCCGCACCCGCACGCCCAGCCGCGTGAACAGGCTGAAGACCAGCCCCGGCAGCATCAGGAACGGCAGAAAGTTGAGCAGAAACAATCCCCGGTCGGACTTCGAGAAAAGCAGCATCGGCGCGCTGAGCCATTCGATGCCGCAGGCGCGGTTGTTCAGCCGGTAATTTGGCGTGTGAATCCAGTGCCACTGCCCCTCCGAAAGCCAATGCAGGACGCGCGGCACTCGATAGCTCAAGCCGGTATGATTCGACGGCGCGTAGAGCAATCCGCCCAGCAGCACCAACAAGGAGAGCAAGGCGAAGCTCAACGGCAGAAAGCGACGGAAACGTCTCCAAAAAAAATTCCAACTGCGACGTTTCCAGCGGGCGTGTTGCCCAAACCGTCCAAGGTTCCAAGGGTAGGGCGCGTCACTCCGTGCGCGCCATCTCGACTGCACCATCCTGGCAAAATCTGCCATGAGGAATCCAATCGCGACGCGCACGGAGTGACGCGCCCCACCACAGTCTGGTTTTGACAACACGACCCCATTACGCTCGCGCTTCTCCGAAGTCCGCCACCACCAGACCCAAACCGCGAGCGCCAATGCGGCGAAGACCACATAGCCGACACGGTTCAGTTGGCCCAACGCCGACAGCGTCCAACCGGCGGCGCTGGCCAGGGCCGAAAGCCAGATCCAGAATTTGATGAACGAGGTCAAGGCGATTGGCAACCCGGCCAACTTTGCAGGCTTGTCCGGGGAGCACGGCGTTCACGCCGCTTCGACTCGCGAACGCAAAGCAAGCCTGGGAAAAAACTCCAGGCATCCAACTTTTGAACGCTCAAGCGGCGTGAACGCCGCGCTCCGCTGATTTGGGTAACCACCAGTCCCACGGTCGCGTCCCTCTGTGGTCGTCGTATAGTTTGAACTATCATGCGCAAGGCGGAGCTTGCCCGTCTGGTCTTGCCGTGGCAATCGCAGACAAGGTTTGGTCAAATTGCTTGAAAGACAAGCGATGACCGGAAAAAACTAAAATCACCACTGCCCGGTCAAAGTGAAGGCCGCCCAAAAGTAGGGATTGGAAAAATCTTTCGAACGCAACAGGGACAACTGCGCCTCACGCCATGCTTTCGCGCGCGGCTCGCCCGCGCGCCAGCGGCGCATGAACTCCGTCATCAATTGGCTTGTGACTTTGTCGCTCACGGGCCAATGACTCGCCAGGACCGTTTCCGCGCCCGCGATGCGGAAGGCGCGGCGCAAGGACATCACGCCCTCGCCGATTCTTACTTCGCCCGTGCCGGAGTCGCACGCGCTGAGGATGACCAGTTCCGTTCCCTGCAAGTTGAGTAGCGATGCTTCCAAGCCGGTCAATAGACCATCTTCGATTTCCAAGGTAGGGCGCGTCACTCCGTGCGCGCCGTTCGTTGCGGATGCGAAGGCGGCGGGCAGAGGACTGCCCGCCCTACCAAAGAACGAGTTTGTGAAGTGATTCGCACCCGCCAGCGCGATGCCGCAGCGCACCAGCGGATTTTCCCACTGATCTTGTGGTAGGGATGCGTTCCACCGCGTCCCCATATTCCCCATCCAGCAATCCTTCAGCGAATTCGTGCGCTTGAATTCCTGATCCGAGAGAAAGAATCCGTGCGTGGCCAGATGCAGGACGCGCGGGGAAACCACGGCTTTCAATTCCGCCTCGCGCGCTTCCGGGCCGAGGCGCAATATGGCGTCTGCGCCCAGCAGCTTGGCGACGTTCGTTGCCTCCACGCCTGAACCGGGCAGCGGATTGAATTTCAATCCGCGATAGTCGCGGCTTAACACTTTTTTGTTGTAGCGGCTGTCTGCGACTGCCGCTATTTCAACGGGTCTATTTGTGGAAGTGCGACGGTCATAGACCGCCGCTACAGAATTCAAATCCAAATCAAAATCCGGGTTGCCCATCACCAGCGACTTGCCAACCGCCCCTCTCCCTGCCCTCTCCCCGTCGGACGGGGAGAGGGTGGCCGCAGGCCGGGAGAGGGATTTTGCCAGCCGAACGACTTCCCTTCCACTGGTGACGTAGCTGATGGTTTTTTCTTCCACCAGGAATTTGTTTCCGTTTTGCCCGCACGGAAGCATCTCAAACGGCAGCCGGCTCAATTGGCCGTCCGGGCAGACAATCAGGTGGGAAACGTTCGTCAGATACCGGGCGAGCGGGGCATAGACCAACCGGCTCAACCGCTGCAAGGCCGGGGGCAAATCTTTGGCGGCAAACTGTCCGGCGGACATCCGCTTGCAGACCAACTCGACGGCTTCGTTGATGGGCGCGGCCTCGCCCAAGTCCACGCGCTCGACGACGACGTTGGTGGAATCACGCGCCAGCGGAAAGGTCAGATAAACCGCGTAACGCTGCTCCTTCCATCGGTTCGTCTTCGCGCTGAAATCAAAGCGCCAAAACTGAATAAAGTCCACCAGCACGAATTCGGTCGGCAGTTCGCGAGCGATGTCGGCAAGTGTAACATTGCGATCAAGTAATGTTTGTGCGGCAATCCCAACACGTTCACTTAGTTTTGCGTCAATGGCCTTTACTGTATCTTCGATCTCACGCCGCTTTTCGATTTGTTGCTTCGGCTCAAGCTGGCTTTCCGGTAGGCGTTCCAATCGGAACAACGCAGCCTGCCGCTGTTGACGAAGTTCTTGTGTGGATGTGTCTGGGGCAGATTCGAGTGCGACTTCCATCGCGCGAACTTCTTCCAATACAGCTTTGTTTAGAGCTAGCTGCTCGGCGCCCAAGACTGCTCCCCTTCCGTTGACTGCATCGCTGCCACATAGCGAATGGAAAAGCTCTTCGGAGAAGCGGTCACGTTCAAGAAGGCGCATCGCTTCTCTGTCCGTGGCCTTGGAATATTGAAGCACAAAATACGAGCGGCGACGACGAAACGCTTCAGCATAGACCGCCAGACCGTTCTTAAAGTCATTTTGGTCAAAGTGAAGCCACGCAACATTGCGCAGAGTTGAAATGACCTGGGGATGATTAAATCCCCGAAGGCGCTCCGTCATTTCGAGGCTTCGCTTATACAGTTTCATGGACTGCAAGAGTTCCCCTTGATCCTGATAAGCGGAAGCCAAGTTGTTTACGGTGGAGGCAAGGGTGGGATGCTCGGGTCCAAACGTTTTCTCGGTGATTTGCAGACTTCGCTGAAACAACTCGATAGCCTTTGAATGGTTTCCTTCCTGGTTGCAGGTCAGTCCCATGTTATTCAATGTTGTGGCTACGGTCGGATGGTTTGACCCAAAAACTTTTTCAAAAATCTGCAAAGCCCGCCGGTATGTCTCCAATGCCTGAACATAATTCTTTTGATCCCGATAAAGGCCTGCTACATGTCCGCGTATAAATAACACTACATAGCCTGCACCAAATTGGCGTCATCATTGGTCAGCACGAATTCTCAAAATCGGTTTGTCGGATGAAA
>JALOTT010000244.1 GCA_025457745.1 Verrucomicrobiota bacterium | reverse complement strand
AAAGTCGTGGCGTTCATCCACGCCGCCGAGGACGCCGGCAAACTTCAGAAGCCCGGCACCAAAGTGACCGAGGAGTTCAAACGCGTCGCCGACGAAGTGTTTAGCACCAATGCCGAGCTGTTCCGCAAGCTCGCCCAGTGATTGTGGACGAGCCGAGGTTTTTGACGCTGGATGAAGTGTTGTATCTGCACGACGAATCTTTGCGGCGATTCGGCGGGAGCGCGGGCATCGGCGATCTCGGCTTGATTGAATCCGCGCTAGGGTCGGCCCGAAACGCTTATTGGTATGGCGGGGGCGGATTATTTGAGATTGCGGCGGCATACGCCTTTCACATCGCGGAATCGCAGGCGTTCAACGACGGCAACAAACGCACGGGAGCGGCTTCGGCCATCACGTTCCTGACGCTCAATGGCGCGCGTTTTCCAGAGGATAACGGTTCCGTTTATGCCGCGTTGATTGACGTTGCGGAAAAGCGGTTAAACAAAACCGGTTTGGCGGACGTGCTCCGCAAGCTGGTGGAAATGAAATCTTGAGTCATGATGCTCACCGAACCAAATCGGAAATCGGAAATCGGAAATCAAAAATCCGGTGAAGTCGTCGTCTCCGTGCGCGGACTGACCAAGGTGTTCAAGGATTTCTGGAATCGCCCCAAGGCGCGCGCGGTGGACAACGTGGATTTCGACGTGCGGCGCGGCGAAGTGTTCGGCCTGCTCGGACCGAACGGTTCAGGCAAGTCCACAACAGTGAAGCTGTTGCTCGGTTTGCTGTATCCGACCAAGGGGCACATCGAGGTCTTCGGCCATTCGCCGCGGCACGTGGCGACGAAGTCGCGCATCGGCTATCTGCCGGAGGAATCGTATCTCTACCGCTACCTCAACTCGCGCGAGACGTTGGATTTCTTTGGGAATTTGTTTCACCTCGACAGGGGCGAACGCAACAATCGCGCGGAACAATTGCTGGAAATGGTCGGCCTGAGCCAGACCCGCACGCGCGCGGTGGGCGAATTTTCCAAAGGCATGCAGCGCCGCATCGGCCTGGCACAGGCACTCATCAACGATCCCGACCTCATCATTCTCGATGAACCGACTTCCGGCCTCGACCCCATCGGCTGCCGCGAAATCAAAGACCTCATCCTCGCGCTGGCGCGGCGGGGCAAGACGGTCATCTTAAGCAGTCACCTGCTGTCGGACGTCGAAGATGTGTGCGATCGGGTGGTCATTCTCTACGGCGGCAAAGTGCAAGCGATGGGGACGCTGAAGGAATTGCTGGCCGCGCCCGACACGCTGCGCATCACGACGCCGGTGCTGCCGCGTGAGACGATGGAGCGCGTGCTGGAAATCCTCCGCAAGGATGTGGCGTCGGACAAGGTGCGCGTGGACAATCCGACGCAAAATCTGGAAAGTTATTTCCTCGAAGTCGTGGAGAAAGCCAAGCGGGCAGCCGCCGAGACCAGCGGTGCGCAATCCGGCGCAAGGGTCGCGGCCTACCTGCGTGGCGAAGAAGAAGGCACCGGCCACACCCGGATGCTGGAACGGCTCACAGTCCCGCAAGCGCAGCCCGTCGCCCCGGCGACCATAACGCCAGCGAGTCCCCCAGTGGACGAGAAGAAACTGGAGTCGTTGACGAAGTCCGAACCAGCAACTCCAGCGCCCAAGCCGTCGCCGGCGGCGCAGGAAAAGCCGGTGGATTTGTCGAAGGCCGATGAAAAACTCTCGTCGCTGCTGGGAAAACCAAAATGATTGTTTTTGACGCAAAGGGAAGGCGCAAAGGCGCTGAGAGAGAAGATGGCTGTTTGGCAATTGCTTTGCGGCTTCGCGTCTTTGCAGTGCCATCTCCCAACTTCGTCGCGCGCTGCGAAGATTTTCCCGGAGCGCGGACATTCCTGTCCGCAGCACGGTCTGAAGGCACCAACGGGCCTGAACATTTCGAGGACTCCCTGCTACGCTACGTTGCTGCGGACAGAAATGTCCGCGCTCCGTTTTGGTTGCGGCTTCGCCGCGCTGCGTCTTTGCGTTAATTCTTGTGCAAAGACTCCTCGCCATCGCTTGGTTGACCTGGAAAGCCGCCTTCCGTTTCCGGCTGTTCATCGTCGTGGCGGTGTTGTTGCTCGCGGCGGTGGTGGGCTTGCCGATTCTCATCAAGGACGACGGGACAGCGCGCGGGTTCACGCAAATACTGCTGACCTACACGTTGAGCACCATCACGGCGCTGCTGGGGTTGTCCACGCTGTGGCTTGCGTGTGGGACGCTGGCGCGGGACATCGAGGAGTGCCAGATGCAGGTCGTGGCGGTGAAGCCCATCGCGCGCTGGCAAATCTGGCTGGGCAAATGGCTCGGCCTCATGTCGCTCAACGCGGCGTTGCTGGCGATTTCCGGCGCGGCGGTTTTTTTTCTGTTGCAGTGGCGCGCGACGAGGTTGCCGGAGGCCGAACAAAGCATCCTGCGCAACGAAGTGCTCGTGGCGCGCGGCTCCGCGAAAGAACCGACGTTGGACAAGGAACTGGAAGCGGAAACCAGCCGACGATTGAAGGCGGCGTTGGAAAAAGCGCAAACCACGGCACTGGACGCCAAGCTGATGCGCCAGCAGATCAAGGAGAGCCTGAAAGGTGAGGTGCAGCTCGTGGCGCCCGGCTACTATCGTCCGTGGCGGATTGATCTGGGCTTTGCGAAGCATTTCCTCCGCGGTCAGCCGCTTTTCCTGCGTGTAAAATTCAACGCGGCGCAGACAAGTCCGTCGGGAACGTTCGCTGCGCTGTGGCAGGTCGGCGTCCCCGAGACGCCACGGCTCTGGCGCAGCGAGCCGATGAGCCTCGCCCCGGATACATTTCACGAATTTGAAATTCCGCCGGATCTGTTCGATGACAGCGGTGTGCTGACCATTTTGTTTATCAATGCCAATGATACGGCACTGCTGTTTCCGCTCGAAGACGGGATGGAGGTGTTGTATCGCGAGGGCGGGTTCGGGCTGAACTTTGCGCGTGGGTTGGGCATCATTTTCTGCTGGATGGCGCTGTTGGCGGCTTTGGGGCTGGCGGCGGCGAGCTTCCTGTCATTTCCGGTCGCGGCGTTTGCATCGCTCGCGGTGCTGGCGATGTCACTATCCAGTGGCACGCTGGCCACCGCGGTTTCCGATGGCACGCTCATGGGGTTCAATTCCGAAACCAGCACCCAGGGCCATTCGCCCGTGGACGTGGTGGCGATTCCGCTATTCCGCGTCATCCTGAAAGTGATCAACCTGGCCAAGGGATTTTCACCGATTGATTCATTGAGCACGGGGCGCAGCATTTCGTGGAGCGAACTGGGCGCGGCGTGCGGGCAGATCGTTTTGCTGCTCGGCGGGATCATCGGGCTGTTTGGCATCTTTGCCTTCAGCCGGCGCGAACTGGCGACGGCGCAGGGAACACAATGAAAACGAAGATGGAAGATGGAAGATGGAAGATGGCGGCTGACTTTTACTCGTCTGCGCCTGGGTGTTTCTTCATTCTTCATTCTTCATTCTTCATTTCTGCGAAATGACCAGCCGACTCAAAAAAATCCTGTTGCTGCTGCTCGCCGCCGGGTTGCTCGCCGGCGTGTCGCAGGTTCAGAAAGCGTTAAACCGCGACCGCGAGCGGCTGGGGCTGACGCGCGTGGAGCCGTTGAAGAACGCGCCGCCGGTGCTGGCGTTCACGACGGTGGCCTTGGGCGGTTTTCGGGGGCTGGTTGCCAACGCGCTGTGGATTCGCGCGAACGAACTGCAGGACGAGGACAAATTCTTCGAGGCGATGCAACTCGCGGACTGGATCACCAAGTTGGAGCCGCATTTTCCCCAGGTGTGGGCGTATATGGCCTGGAACATGGCCTACAACATTTCGGTCAAGTTCAAGGATGCCGCCGATCGTTGGCGCTGGGTGCGCGCGGGCTTCGAATTGTTGCGCGACGAGGGTCTGCGCTACAACCCAAATGAGACGCTGATTTACCGCGAACTGGCGTGGATTTTCCAACACAAAATGGGGGCGAACCTCGACGACGCGAACGTGGTTTACAAGCAGGAGTGGTTGAAGGAAATGGCCCGCGTCTTTGGCAGGAAAACTCCCGACCTTGATGAGCTCATCACTCCGACGACCGACGACGCCCGGCAGCGACTGGCCATCCTGACCAACGAATTCAAGCTGGACCCGCAATTCATGAAACAGGTGGACGAGCTTTACGGCCCGTTGGAATGGCGGTTGCCGGAAGCCCACGCCATCTATTGGGGCGCGCTCGGATTGAAGAAAGCCCGGGAGAATCCCACGAAAGTCAAGGCCGAGGATTTGATGCAGTTGCGTCGCGTGATTTACCAATCCATGCAACTGAGTTTCTACCGCGGCCGGCTGGTGGCGGATCCGTTCGCGAAGATTTTCGAGTTCGGGCCGAACCTCGACATCGTTCCGAAAGTCAGCGACGCCTACGAAAACATGTATGCCGAGGAAATCAGTCCCGGACAAAAGGACGGTATCTTGAAGGCGCACCGGAATTTTTTACGCGACGCGGTCTATTTTCTCTACGAGGGCGACCGGCTCGCGGACGCCGCCAGGTGGTATCGCTATCTCGGCGAGAAGTATCCGGATAAAATCCTCGTTGCCGGCGACACCAATTCGTTTCCGCGCAACTTGTCGCTCGACGAATATGCCGTGGCGCGGGTGGTGGAAGACGTGAGCGAATCCTCGCGCGACCGGATAAAGGCTGCGATTGAGGGGAAGATCGTGAAGGCTTACCGCTTTTTGGTGCTCGGTGAGGATCGGGCGGCGGCTGGCTATCGAGGACTCGCCCGCCGAATCCGGGAAAGCTACATGAGGAAGATCGAAGGCAGCGAGAAGCGGCTGTTAATTGCCCCGGTCGAAGACATCGAAAAGGAAACTCTGGGCCGGCTGCTCGATCCGGAACACGGGATGCCTTTTGAAATGCGCGCGGGGTTGCGCGCCAAGCTGGGAATGCCCCCGGAGAGCGCGCCCGTTCCGGCTGCAACCAATGCGCCGCCGGCGGTGACGATGACCAATGCCCCGGCGTCGAACCGTTGACGCAAACTCAAAGCGGCCTTCGGAAACGAACGCCGTTTTTCTTGTTCCGGCAAATCCAGGTGCGTGAATTTCAGTGGGATTGCGAGTGGTTCTCCCTCTCCCTGGGGGAGAGGGCCGGGGTGAGGGCGAGCGTTTGAACAAATTGGCTTCGAAAACAAACAGATGGTGTTTTGGCTCGCCCTCATCCTGACCTTCTCCCCCGGGGAGAAGGGACAGCCATCGTCCGTTTTCCGATTTGCGAATGACCGTCCGGCAAATCCAGTGGCAAGAATTTCAGCAAACTGCCGAAGCAAAAGACTTGTGGTGTTCCAAGGCAAGGTGTCAAAGTATCAAAAGAAGATTATGGAAACTTTACTGAACCTGCTCCGAAAAGTGGTTTTCGGAGGTTCGCATACCTTGGAGGGTTCCCCATGAAAATGAGTCATCGCGTTCCGCTGATCGCCCTCGTCTGCGCCACGCTGCTTTCTTCCCATTTAGCCCTTGCGCAGTTCTCGCAGCAGGGGCCGAAGTTAGTGGGGACGGGCGCCGTGGGAGGGAACCCTCAACAAGGCTATTCCGTGTCCCTCTCCGCCGACGGCAACACGGCCATTGTCGGAGCGTACGGCGACAACGGTTACGCTGGAGCCGCGTGGGTCTGGACGAGGGGCGGAGGGGTCTGGACTCAGCAGGGAACCAAGCTGGTCGGATCGGGTGCCGTGGGGAACGCTTTCCAAGGCGATTCCGTGTGCCTCTCCGCCGACGGCAACACGGCTATCGTCGGAGGTCCCCAGGACGGTGGCGGTGGGGCCGCGTGGGTGTGGACCAGAAGCGGAGGAGTCTGGACCCAGCAGGGAACCAAGCTGGTCGGCGAGCCGTTCGATGATCCCGAGGTGTTTGAGAAAACCGCTCCACGCCGCCAGCCCGCCGTAAGGCGTCAGCGCTTCGTCCGTGCGCGTGACGGTGAATTTGCCCGGCAACGTGTCCAAGGAAATCTCATCCTTGCCTTCACCCGCCAGGTGAACCGAAACCAGCGATGCAAATGTGCTCATCGCCCCCGATTTTATTCACTCCTTCAACGCTGCGCCACCACTTCAATTGCGGAGGCTTCATGAAGGTTCATAATGGATAGAGGTCAAGTTTGCCACAGAAGAATAAAATGCGCGTGCGGTAATTTTTGAAGTTGCGAAATCCTCTGGCGGCG
>JALOTT010000243.1 GCA_025457745.1 Verrucomicrobiota bacterium | reverse complement strand
GCTGAACGTGCTGGCTTGGTTGATGTTGAGGGTCAGGGTCGGGCTGCCTCCGGCCACGGTGTCCACCGTGCCGGCGCCGCTCAAGCCGTTGATGGTTTCGGAGAAGGTGTTCAGATCCAGCCGGCCGTTGATCGTGACGTCGCCATTGGCGGCGCCATCGGGGATGACGTTGCTGGCCCCCAGTTTCAGCGTGCCGCTGCTGATGATCGTGTCGCCGGTGTAGGTGTTCGCGCCGCTCAAGGTGTTCGTGCCGTTGGCCACCGCCAGGCCGCCGGCGCCGGAGAGGACGCCGTTCAGACTCATCGCGCCCACCCCGTCGAGCGTCAGCAGAAATCCGCCATTAGTGATCGCACCGCCAACGGTCAGGAGGCTGTTGTCGTTGTTCGACCATTTCTGGTCGGCCCCGAGCGCGAACTGGGCGCCGCCCGTGTTGACCGCGCCGGAACCGCTGTTCATCTGGAGGCCGGTGCCCGCGACGACGCCGTTGAGGGTCAGCGTGGCGGCCCCGGGACCGAAGGTGACGCCACTGGTGTTGCCGGCATCGAAAAGCAACTGGCCAAGGGTCAGGTTGGCATTGGCCGTCGGGGCGTTGACGTAAGTGGCGGCGTTCCACCGGGCGATGTCGGTCGCCGTCGGCACCGTGCCGCCCCAATTGGCCGGCGTGCCGGACATGTTGGCGCTGGTCGCGCCGGACCAATCAAAGGCCGGCGCGATCGAAAAACTCAGCACGTTTGTCGCCCACAGAGTCTGATAGGCGTTGGTGGCGCGGAAGGTGTAATAGTAAACCCGGCCCGGGACGAGCCCGCTGGCGGTGTAGCTGAGATTCGTCGCGGCCACATTGGTCCAACTGCCGACGTAGGCGGAGTTGGTCCAGAGGGCGGCATTGGTGGTTCCGTTGACCGGGTTCCAAAAGGCATGAACGGAGAAGCTGTTCCCATTGCAGCCCAGCGCGGCCTTGAGCGCCGCCGAGTTGGTGGTGAGCATGGCCGCGGGCGTGTTGCTGAGGGTGCCCGTCGGCAGCCCGGTTGGAAAATAGAGATCAATGATCTCCTGCACTTTGCTGATCGTGGAGTAACCAATGTCGGGCGTGAAATTGACCAGCATGTTGGTATACCAATTGCCGTCCACCGAACCATCCACCACGTTGGCCACCGCCGTATGATGGGCGGTGAATTGGGTCAGGTTGGTCGGCACGACGGTCTGATAATACTTGAGCCGGTTATAGATCAGCGCCGAGGGCGGCAAACCGGCGTTCTGAATGCTAGTCTTCAACGTGGCCGCATTGATTGGCTTCACCCCCCAGAAATGAATCAACGGCCGCAGGTCCACCCCGGCCGCCTGGGACATCCGCAGCATCCGGCTGTCGGTCGGGTCCGAGTTTTCCGGGTAATCAATGCCATTCATGTAATCCACATGCACCGAATGCCAGAAGTTGCTGAGCGCGCCCCAGCCGAACAGATTGGCGATCTCGACATACTTGCCGTAGCCGCGGTGTTGATACTGCATACGCACCTGGCTCATCGTCTCGCCCGCGCGGAACGAATCCGTCAGGATCCAGGTCAGCGCCGCTTGGGACAGGTTGACACTGGCATTAGCGGAACCGCCCATGGAACGCCCAAAGGCTGTTTCCAAGGACATGCCGAATTTTTGATTTTGCACCGCCACATAATTCAGGTTGACGACCGCTTCGACTTCGCCGGTGAACTTGGTGAACAATTCGGCATGGCCCAGTTCGTGAAACACTGCATAATCGGAGTTCTGCGGGCCGGTCAGCAGGTAATGATTCTTGTTGCCCGTTTCAACGGTGTTCATGTCGTAGTTGATATTCGATTGCGGATAACCGGGGAAATTTGCGGTCCCCCGATAGGCCACATCCACCTGAAGATACAGAACGGTCTTGGACCGGATGCGGTTTCGCCCCATGAGATCGGAAACCGCGTCCATCGCGCTGTCCCAGTCCTGCATGACTTTGACCGCGTTGGTGTAGTTGTAAATCCACTTGCGCGGCACCTGCATCATGAACTTGTCCGACTCAAAATCCGCCCACGGTCCGGGCTGGGTGCGCTCGGTGAGCCACTCGGCCGCCGTGGTTTGATCAAAGCTGGTGGACCGGAACAGCGGCGAGCGCACCACGTTGGTGAGGCCCACGGTGACAATGCCGTTGGTGATTTTGTAAGGCACTTCGATGTAAATGCCGCCGCCCAAAGGATTGGCGATCCGCGTCGTCGCACTGCTGATCGGGTAAACCAGCGAAACGCGATCCAATCGCTCCACTGTCGTCTTGGCGCTCAAATCCCAATAATGCGCCCCCACGCGGACGGAATAGCCTTTGTTCACCAAGGCGGCCGGCACCGTGACATAGCCGATGCTCCCGGGTGCCAGATAACAACCCGTGGGACGCCGGGTCCCCCAGGTCTGGTACATTGCCGGCGATCCCCAATCCGCCAGCACGGAGGCATTGATCGGCACGGCGTAGCCCTGGTTCGTGTTGGCCGGCGGCGCGACCGCCCCCGGAAAGTAGGTTGAGGTGGCAAACTTGGTGTTGTTCAGTTGCGTGTAATACGTGATCAGGTTGGCCGGCTCGTAGGTGTAGTCCAGGATCCCCTGCTGCAAATCGAACAGCGCCTGCGCCAGTTCATCCCCCGCGCCGTCCCGCGTGAAGCCGCCGTAGGTGGTGGAACCGCTCGTGAAGAGCGGCTTGTTGGGGGAGGCGTCGAAGGTGGCCACCAGATTCAGCGCCGCTGCCAGCGCCACCGCGTTGGTGCCGACTTGAGTGATGCCGGCCTGAATGCTGTTCCCCTGCGCGACGATTTGGGCGGCCGTGAGAATAGTGGTGCCCAGGATGTGACTCTTGAGTTGCGCGATCGGGTTGGTAATGGACTGCCCGTGGGCCGACGAAAGGCAGAGCACGGCCAACAGCAGCGCCAGGCCGCTTACCTTTGTTGCTGATCGGAATTTGTTTTTCATCGCTAATGAATTATCAGGCGCACAAACGAATTCTTAATATAGTCACAACATTGGGAAGTTATCAAGCGGAGTATCAACGCACCTCGGACAAGGCGGCGGGCGCATTGGCCGCCGGCGCAAGCAGGCGCAGTTCCAGGCAATCCGTCGTCACCGGGTGGCGCTGATGGAATTTGCTTTCTGCGCGCCCGCCCGTACTGACTTTCTGGCCGAAAACTTCTGTTTTTGGAATGGCACGGATCGTTGAGGGGTTGAGCAAGGCGAAGCGTGGTGGATTTTTTGTTCGGTCACGCCCCAATCACAAAAATCCTCCGGCAGCAGCGACACTGTTCCTGCCGGACTCGGCTGCGGGTTTCACGTTGGGCGGACTCAAGCCGCCAGCGCGAGGGGGTCGCCGCGTACGATGGGGGTCAATTGCCGATCGGGCGGGGCTTGGACAGGATGGCGCAGGGTGGAAAAATAAACGCGAATGTTGCAGGTTCAGACACCGGAATCCCTGCAAACATACAAACCCACCGCCCACATTCGCACGCTCAAACCATCACCAAAACCAATGCTGACAATGGCTGCATTGTTGTAAGGCAATCACGAAACAGAACGCAGCCAAGGTAGGATGTGGTCGTAAATGGGGGGAACTCTGTGATGGCTCAGGGATTTGCTCCAGAGGCATCGAGTTGGCGGAGGGCGAAGGCGTAAGCGCCGATGGCAACCGCCTCGCTAACTGGCCGGTGGCCGAGGCACAGGCCTGAGAGCGGTTAATTTCCAGGGTGTCCGACATCACTAACCCCGACAACAGCCGCTCCGGGCTGCAGATTATCGGGGTCGAGATTCATCCGCGAGGGCGGGAAGGCGGCGGGCAGTGCGCCCAACTCCTTGTTGGGCGTGTTGCTCATCTGGAGTTCGAGAGTGCCGCCGTTGACAATGTCAGCATGGCGGAACCAGACCTGCTGCAGGGGCTTGCCATTCAGCTTGAGGCTTTGAATGTATTTGTTGTCGCGGGAATTGTTGCGGGCGAAGATTTGCAGCGTCTTGCCGTTGTGCAAACGAATCGCAACCCGGTCGAAGACCGGACTGCCGAGGTCATACACCGGCACACCCGGGGTGACTGGATAGAAGCCCATCATTGAAAACACCACCCACGCCGTCATGCCACCGCCGTCTTCGTCGCCGGGAATGCCGTGGATGTCGTCGTTAAAAAAGGCCGCCAGCAAATTGCGAATCTGCTTTTGGGTTTTCCACGGTGCACCGACGCGGTTATAAAGATACGGTGTGCTGAAGCTCGGTTCGTTCGCCATCACGAATTGGCCAACCAAGCCGGTTGAGTCGGGGAACTTAGCCCAGTATTCATACTTGCTCCGACCCAGTCCTTCGCGGAAGAGGTTGTCGAGTTTTTCTTCCGCCGCCTTGTGGCCGCCCATCAGTTCAAACAAACCGGCGAAGTCGTGCAGCACATCCCAGCTATAAGTGTAGGCGTTGTTCTCGTCGAAGTACGCCCGTCCGCCCTGACCGCCACCGAACTTCGGATCAAACGGCTCGATCCACTTGCCCGCGGCATCCTTCGGCCACATGAACCCTTGCTTCGCGTTCCACACATTCTTGTAAAATCCGGCCCGCTTCATGAACAAGCCGTAATCCGAGTCTTGTTTCGTGGCCTTCGCGAGCTGCGCGATGCACCAGTCGTCATAAGCTGTGCCGAGCGTAACCGCAACCGACTGACGATTCTCAAAATCATGCACCAACGGCTCGGTCTCCTTCTCGTCGGGCCGGAGCGAGGGGAAGTAGCCGTGTTTCGAGTAGAAATCATCCAGGGCGCATTTCGGGCCGTTGCGCCAGGGCAGCAGCGTGGCTTCGAGGGAATTTTTGCGCAGTCCCTCGTAGGCTTTCTCCACATCAAAATCCCTCACCCCCTTGAACCATGCGTCCGCGAACCAGCCCGCCGCGTGATTGCCGTTCATGCAGGCATAATCACCCCAAAGCACGGCGAAGGAGGGCATCCAGCCGGATTGCTCGTACATGCGGACGTAGGATTGTAGCTGGTCGGCTTCCATCGCGGGGTTAAGCAGAAGGTGCAGCGGCTCAAGCGCGCGGAAGGTGTCCCAGATCCAGTTGTCCACATAGAACGGGCGCGCGTCTGCATGAACCTTGTGATCGAAGGAGCTGTAGTAGCGTCCGCCCTCCGTGATATTGATCATGCGCTCGTAGCACCGATAGAGCGAGGTATAGAACACCCGGCGTTGCGCGTCCGAGCCGCCTTCGACCTCGACCTGGCCGAGGACTTTGTTCCAACGATCCCTCGCGGCGGCTTTGATCTTTTCGAAGCTCCATGCGGGGATTTCCTGCTGCAAATTCGCCTTTGCCTGCTCGACGCTGATGAAGGAGACGCCGTAGCGAAACTCCAGCGTGCCCCCAACGGCCTGGGCGACGAGGCGCTTCTTCTCGCCACCGGTCACCGTGCATGTAACCGGCGCGCTGAACTCGCCGTAGACATACGCCTTCATCTCCTTGAAGCGTTCCTCGCCGCTCACAGCCTGGTCACCTTGCGCCGCCAGTTCGCCGGGATACACGTTGGCCAGCTGTACGCAGGCTTTGCCCTCCGGGAAAGTGAACCGGAAATAGCCGCACCGCTCAGCCGGCGTGAACTCCGTGCGAATCAGCGAATTATCAAAACGCGTCGAGTAGTAGTACGGCGTGGTGACTTCCTGATCCCACGCGGCGGGTGCGCCTCTCTCGCCTGGCATCAAGGCGAACAATTCGCCCAGGCGGTGTGAAACAATGGTGAGGGGGAACGAGTGGATCTGGTCGTCCAGTTGATCCTTCCGCACGGGATAAACGCGCACCATGCTATTGGGCAGATGCACGGTCGGGCGCGTTGGTTCGAGCAGAATTCCCACGCCGCCGATGGTGGGATCAACATATTCGACCTGGGCGAGAAGGCCCGGCATGGGCAGGAGCGAGCTGAGTGCAAGGAGAGGCAGGAGAGATCGTTTCATAGACGCGCGGTGGTTTTGGCAGTGTGATTGGTTTGCAGGTAGATTTCAGCGGACACGGGCAGCTTGCCGCGCAGCATTTGGCCCGCCTGGCCCGTGAGCCAGAGATAGTGGTCGGCGGGCACACCTTCATAGGCGAGAAGCTTGGCCGGCGGGTCGGGCTGCGGCGGTTCATTGCTGCATTTGAAGATGGCCGTCCCCTCGTCCATCTCGTCGAACATGGCCACATAAAGCATCTTCGCCCCGGATTGGATGGCGGTGCTGATCAG
>JALOTT010000564.1 GCA_025457745.1 Verrucomicrobiota bacterium | reverse complement strand
GGTCGTGGATCGGGTCATGAAAGGGAGGATTCTCATTTTGTGGGGTGCACAGTTCACTGGTAGTGTGGCTGCCCCTGTCCGTTGTGCTATTGCCCAAAAGGACAACGACGGGGAGAGAATTTTCCGAAACCCGGTTTCGCGCATTGAACCCCTGAACCGCACGAATCACCTCACCCGCCCTTTCCTCCTTCGCTGAAGCTACGGAGGACGGGGCGGGCACCCTCCCCGGGGGAGAGATTGATTCCGATGCTCACGTTGGTGATGTTACAGCGCTATGCCAGTCGAGCGCGGTCGTAAGCAAAGCGTTGGGCGGAAGTCATCTTGTCGAAATCCGGTTTGCCATCCGCGTGCTTCGGCCAGTCGCCAACCGCAGTCGACGCGGCCTGCGTTTTTGCCAGAGGATTGTTCCACACCTCCACCTTCGAGCGCTTCGTCGCGCTGCCGTCGTAGCTCATGGACTGGTCGGTCATCTGTGAATCTTCCTCCAGTGTCCGGTTTGGCTTGATCTTCTTCGCCTGCAATACGCCGTGGTAGGCGCGCACGGCTTCTTCGGGTGACATGGTTCCGTTGGTGATCAGCCGCAGCATCTCGATGAACGCGAGCTGATGCTCGGCGTTGTTGATCTTGCGGCCGTAGAGCGCCACCCGCGCGCCATACTTCTGCGCGTCGTGAATCAGTTTGAAGGCGTCGTAAGTCGTGCCCGCGCTGCCGCCGAGGATGCCGACGACAAGGTTGGGGTCGTATTGCGCCAGTTCTTCCATCGCCTTCGGTCCGTGATAGACAATCTTCAGGAAATCCGGCCGCCCTGCCTCCGGCACGCCCGCCAGTGTGCGAATGATGTTGTCATTGATGAACTCGCCAAGTTTTTCCGGCGCAATACCGCTGTTGACGTTCGGGTCAAACACTTCGAGGAAATGCCGGAAGCCCTTGCGCTCGGCTTCTTCGCGGAAGGATTTATACCAGAGCAACGCCTCGCGGTCCTGAGCGAGTTCATTCACGAACGTCACGGAATACAGGCCGAGGTTCGCGCCGGGGATGTCGCCGTTGCGCTCACACTCGATCTCGCCGCATTGGATGTGGTCAATGCTGGCCGAGCGGAACGGCTGGCTCGGCTCGCGGGTATAGCAGCCGTGTCGCACGGCCCAGACGTCCGTGGTGTCGTTGGCGCGGCAGGCGGGTGTGACGTGCGAGTTCTTGAACAGACCTTCCTTAATCGTGAGCTGTTCATTGACGTAGGCGGACATGAGCATGATGTCCACCAAGCCCTGATGCGTCACCTCGCGGATGATGTCGAGGAACTCCGGCAGGTTGCGATAGCCGTATTCGGCGCGCGTCCAGACTTCGGGCGAGAACTGCGCGGGCCGCTGGCCGTGGCTGGCGAGGTAACGGCGCGGGCCGGGAGCGCGAACGCCGAACGCCATGTCGGCGTCCTTCGCGTCGGCGAGGATGAAGTCTCGCGTGGTTTGTGGATTGGCACGGATCGCGGCCAGCTTTTGATCAAGGGAACGTATCATGGTGGTTGATTCTTGGTGTGCATCATCGCCGCCCACCCGAACTGGAGATGACGTTACACGTCTTGTGGTCTCCTTGCCCACAAATTCAGCGCCCGGTTGAAACGGGCCGGGGCATTGTCCAACATCGTGGCGGCTTTCTTCATGGCGACTTCGTCAACCAGCGCCTTGGCGTTGTCGTAGAAGAACGCGGCGACGTCGGCACGGGAAAGCTTCGTGGCTTCGGCGGCTTGCTTGATGGCGCGCAGCTCTTCATTGAGGAACGAGGTGAACTGCAATTTCCGCTTCTCGTCGCACAGCGACAGCGCCCACGGGCGTGGCGTGACGTAAGTGTATTGATGGTTGATCTCGACGGCTTTGCCCTGCGCCAGCGCGATGGGAATGTCCGAGCCGAAGAGGACTTTGCCCATGGGCACGTGGCGGAAGAGGTAGGCGATGACTTCCCAGTTCTGCACCATCGCGGGGTCGTAGTAGAGGTTCGGCAGCTCGCGCAGGTCGTCCAGCAGGCCGGTGACGCCGCGCAGGTAGTAGGCGCGACCGACGTGCGCGAGAATGATCTTCGCGCCGGGCCAGCGCATGCAAAGCTCGCGCAACTGGCGGCGGTTGAGCGGGTCTTCGAGGCGCTTGACGCGCGGGATGTGGAGCATCACGAGCAGGCGGCGTTCGTGCGCGATGGCCATCGCCCAATCGGGCAGCATCTCGGGAATCTCGGCGTTCGGGATGTCGTTGGGGCGAGCGTAGTCGGGATACGGCTTCAGGCCGAGAAAACCGTGGCGGTCAATGTCGGCGTTGACGAGCGCGGCGTTGTCGCGGTGCGGGTCGAGCAGGCGCAGCGGGAAGAAGCGTTTGAAGTCCGCGCTGCCGCCGACGTAGCCGTTGTTGCGCTCGTGGTTCAATTTCGGATTCGGAAAGCCGAAACACAACGCCTCGCTGTGGCGGTTCGGAAACGCGATCTTCAAATCCGCGTCCAGTTCCTCGTAGGTGTAGGACGTGATGGGCACGCCGCCGCAATTGAACGGCTGGCCAGGCAGAAAGCCGTCCGTCGGGCCGACGTGGACGTGCGCGTCAAAAATCTTCGCCGGCAGGAAGTCGTTCAACTCTTCGTCAACGACCTTCCGGTTGTAATCGCGTTCAGCGGGCGTGTTCCAGGCGTTCATAATCAGCCGATGTGGCAATGCTCAATGTTCAGCAGCGCGCTGAACTCTGCGAGCTCGGCGGGGCAATCTTCAAAAAGCAGCGCGCTGTGGTGCGTGCCGCCGAGCTGCGAGAACTCTTCGAGGAAACGCGGCAACGGCAGCTCGGGGCGAATCCAGCCGCGCACCCAGCGGTCCAGGTCCGGGTGGGTGCCGTCGGCGAGCACTTCAAGGGGCGCCGTGATGAGCCGGAAGGTGTCACGCGGGCCGGGCGCGAGATTCACCAGCGTCGCGCGACCTGGACGCGGCGCGCAGGCGAGCGTGGCGGGATTGAGCGCGGGGGTGAACGGGAAATCCTTCTCGTAAAGCAGTGGTTGCGCGGCGGCTTCGGCGCAGTTGCTTTCGCCCATGTGTGAGAGGAACAGCGAATTGCCCGCCCAGTCCGCGCAGAAGATCTCCGTGAAGGTCGTCGCGCCGAAGCCCTGCAGGAGCGCGCCGACAAGCGCGGCGGTGAGCGCGTCACCTTCGCCCGCGTAGCCGAGGCCGCGCGCCATCGCCTTGCAACATTCCAGAAACGGCACGGTGCAAACCGGCCCGGTGGAATCCTTGAACGCGAGGAAGTTCAGGCTGAACGCCC
>JALOTT010000242.1 GCA_025457745.1 Verrucomicrobiota bacterium | reverse complement strand
TCCGGCGGACAAGTTGAAGGACTTGGAACTTTGGATTCACCACGACGAGGATGCGGAGGTTCACATCAATGGTGTCACCGCGGCGCGCCTGAAAGGCTACGTGGCAGACTATTTCGACCAGCCGGCAAAGGCTGCAGCCGCAGCGGCACTGAAACCGGGGGGGAACATGGTCGCCGTTCACTGCCACCAAACCGGCGGCGGGCAATACATTGACGTGGGGTTTGTGGAAGTTGTGGCGGCGGAGAAGTAGGCGTAGCTCAAATCAAAAAGCGTTCTGATGGGCATGGGGCGAGCCGGGAAGTCTTATGCCGTCGCACAGGAAACGCCGACAGACTGTAGCCGCCGACGTGAGGAGGCGGTTTTCTAACAACGCGCGTTCCATCCGCCTCCTCACGTCGGCGGCTACGAAGGCTGTGGAACGTTCAGGTTAATGATAGGATCTGCATGAAAACCTTGCGGCGAACATTGTCCAACGCGCATCTTTGGCGCTGAACTGAGCGATGCTCGAAATCAATATGAAGTCACCAGCCCATTCCCCAATCACCCATTTTTTCATCAGTCTGATGCTGGTCGCGCGGAGCTTCGCGGCCAGTCCGGATTTCTATTCCGTGACCGATTTCAACGCGAAGGGCGACGGCAAGACGGATGACACGGCGGCGTTTCAGAAAGCCATGGATGCCGCGGGCAAAGCTGGCGGCGGGGTGGTTTACGCGCCGCGCGGCAATTATTTCTTCGCCGGACATCTCAACGTTCCGGCCGCCGTGACGCTCAAGGGCGTCTGGGAATCCGTTCCCGCCCACAACGGCATCCGCGACGCCGGCCTGCCGGAGCCGACGGACGATGGCACGACGTTCCTGGTCACCGAGAGCGCGGGCAGGGAGGATGGGCCGGCGTTCCTGACGCTGAACCACAACAGCACGCTCAAGGGCGTGGTGATTTATTATCCCGACCAGAATCCGGCCGAGGAACCGAAGCCTTATCCCTATGCCATCGCGATGCGTGGGAAGAACCCGGCGGTGCTCGCGGTCGAGTTGCTCAATCCGTACAACGGCATTGACGCTTCCCGGAACGAGCGGCATTTGATCCGCGACGTGCAGGGGCAGCCGTTGCGTCGCGGGATTTTCGTGGATCACATCTACGACATCGGCCGGATCGAGAACGTCCACTTCAATCCATGGTGGAGCATGAAGCCGAAGCTGTTCGAGTGGCAGCAGAACAACGGCGAGGCCTTTATCTTTGGGAAGAGCGACTGGCAATACGTGTTCAACACCTTCTGCTTCGGCTACAATATCGGCTACAAGTTCATCAAGACCAAGTCCGGCGATTGCAACGGCAACTTCCTCGGCATCGGCGCGGACGATTGCTTCACGGCGCTGGAGGTGAAGCAAGGCTCGAACCTCGGCCTGCTGATTTCCAATGGTGAATTCGTTTCCTTCCGCGGCCCGGACCCGACGATGATCCGCGTGGGCACAAACAACGTGGGGAGCGTACGATTCGTGAACTGCTCGTTTTGGGGGCAGTGCCATCAGATCGCAAAGATCGCCGGCAAAGGCACGGTGGGTTTCAGCGATTGCACCTTTGTGCATTGGGATAGCAAGAAGGAAGGTCGCCATGCGATTCAGGCCGGGGGCGGAAATCTGATCGTGCGCGGCTGTGAGTTTCAGGAGAACAAGCCGCAGGTGGAAATTGGCCCCGCCGTTCGCAGGGCCGTGGTCACGGAGAATCTCATCCAAGGCAAACTCCGCGTCGCGAACCACAGCAGCGGCGTGGTGATCATGAAGGATAACGCCAGCGATGATGCCAAACCTTGAATCAGAACCATCCGCATGAAGACCCGGGTCTCAATTGGATGGTTCTTGGTGGCGTGCGGGCTTTGTGGTTGCCGCGGAGGAACGGCAGGTGCCAGGGTCGCGGCGGATGTTCCCAAGTCCGGCCCCGGAGTTTTCTTTGTGGCTACGAACGGCAACGACTCCTGGTCGGACCAGTTGGCCGTGCCCGAAGGTTGCGCGGGGAAAGGCGCCTTTGCGACTTTGCCGCGCGCACTGGCAGCGGCACGCGAGTTCAAGGCAGGGCCCGGCGGCAAGAACGCCTCCGTTACGATCTGGGTTCGCGGCGGGACGTATTTTCTGGCCACGCCACTCGCGCTCAAGCCCGAAGACTCGAACCTGAAGCTGGCCGCTTATCCGAAAGAACGTCCGGTTATCAGCGGTGGACGGCGCATCCTGGGTTGGAAGGAGGTCCCGGTCGCCGGGAAGAAACTCTGGGCGGCGGAAATTCCCGAAGTGCGCGAAGGCAAATGGTTTTTCCGCGAGCTGTGGGTCAACGGGGCACGACGCGTCCGCGCCCGGCATCCGAACACGGGTTATTTGAGCATCGAGAACCTCCCGGACAAAGCGGCGGACCGGATGAAGGGCCACACGCGATTTCAGTTTCACGGCAGCGATCTGAAGGCTTGGCCGTCGGTGACCAACGCCGAGGTGGTCGCCATGTCGCGCTGGGTGGAGTCGCGTCTGCCGGTAACCAGCGTGGACGAGGCGCGGCGCATCGTGAGTTTCGGCAAACGGTCGGTGTTTCAACTCCAGAAGGGCGATCTTTACTACGTCGAGAACGTGTTCGAGGCGCTTGATGGGCCAGGCGAATGGTATTTGGACGCCGGGACCGGCACGTTGTTTTATGCGCCAATGCCGGGCGAACGACCGGATGCCATTGAGGCTATTGCGCCGGTACTGACACAGGTGGTCCGGCTCGAAGGCCAGCCGGAAGCGGGTCAATTCGCGGAGCACATCGAGTTTCGCGGGCTGACCTTTTCGCATGCGGAATGGAATCTGGCGAAGGCTGGGGACAAGAACGCGCCCGCTGGCTGGCCCGCCCCGACCAGCGAGGTCGGCGGGTTCAATCAGGCGGCGATGGGTGTGCCCGGGGCGGTCTGGGGCGAAGGCGTGCGCGCCGGAGAGTTTGTGGATTGCCGATTTGTGCATCTCGGCAGTTACGGTCTGGAACTGGCGCGTGGTTGCGAATCGAACCGGATTTCGCGATGTGAACTGGCGGACCTCGGCGCCGGCGGAATCAAAATCGGCGAGACAACGATTCGCACCAACGCCGTCGAACAAACCCAGGGCAACGAAATCTCCGATTGCCATATCCACGATGGCGGGAAACTTTACCAAAGCGCCATCGGCGTTTGGATCGGGCAGTCGCCGAACAATTGGGTCTCGCACAACTTGATTCACGACTTTTACTACACCGGAATTTCGATTGGCTGGACGTGGGGTTACGGCCCGGCGCTGGCCACAAACAACCTGGTCGAGTGGAATCACGTTCATCACATCGGCGTGATGTCGGACGGCGACGGCCCGGTGTTGAGCGACATGGGCGGCATTTACACGCTGGGCAAACAGCCGGGCACGCGCATCATCAACAATCTCTGGCATGACATGGCCGCCACGAAGTACGGCGGCTGGGGAATTTATTTCGACGAAGGCAGTTCGGGAATTCTCGCGGAGAGCAACGTGGTTTATCGCACGACGCACGGCGGTTTCCATCAGCATTACGGCGAGACGAACATCGTGCGAAACAACATCTTTGCCTTCGCGCGCGACCAGCAATTGCAGCGGTCGCGTGAGGAGGATCACGTGAGCTTCAGCTTCACCCGCAACATTGTGTATTTCGATCAGGGCGTGTTGCTGGGCAGCGCGTGGCAGAACGACCGGTTCATTCTCGACCGCAATTTTTACTGGGATTCGCGGCTTGCCAATAACCCGGGCGAAATGAAATTCGCCGGCGGCACGCTCGAGCAATGGCGCGCGCGCGGGCACGATCAAAACTCCCAGATCGCCGACCCGCGGTTCGTCGCCCCGCAGAAGAATGATTTCACGCTCAAAGCCAATTCGCCCGCGCTCAAGGCTGGATTCCAGCCGGTTGATCTGCGCGGCGTTGGACCGCGGCGATGAAGATTGAACTGACTGGCTGTGAAGCGCCGATTTCCGGTCCGGCGAAGATTGTCGCACCGGCAGGGCTGCTGACAAATTGGATTTTGGGGTTAGGTTATCCCAGACCGCACGGGAGAATTGATTATGCGCCGTGATGGGCGTGATGCGTGTGACAATTTTGAAAATGGTGTGGCCTCCCGATACCCCGCCGGGAAAGGCGAATCATGATCACAACCTGCCCGCCCGCAGCCCGCAAGGATCGGCTCATTCATGAATGGGTTCACGACCCCTGCCGGGCAAAACACAAATCGCCGGAGCCGGGCGCGGGCCCGGGGTGCAAAGCCGGGTTCAAGGCCGGACACTGGCGCGCATTGTTATGAAGCACTTCTCCAAACCGGCCATTGACCTGAAGGCGTCAACGGCTGTTGACGCGCCGGCACGCTTCACGGTTTGCGCCGTGTTGATGCCCCACGCCCCGATTCTGGTGCCGGCAGTGGGTGGCAAGCGAGGTGACGCGGCGGCGGCGACCTGCCGTGCAATGCGCGATGCGGCTAACTGTGTCCTGGGCTGTCGCCCGGAGGCGCTGGTGCTGATATCCCCGCACTCGCCACGCAAACGGGGTGCCTTCGGGCTGTGGTCTGGCGACCGCCTCGAAGGCTCGTTCGAACAATTCGCGGCGCCTCAGGTAGCGGTAAGTTTCCCCAACGATCGCCGCCTGGCGGACGCCATCATCAGCGGAGCGCAGGGCCGCAGTCTGCAGACGTGGGCCATTCGCGACCGGAGTCTTGATCACGGCGCCCTCGTGCCGCTTTGGTTTCTCGCGGACGCTGGATGGTCGGGGCCGATTGTCATCCTCAGCCTGGGCTATCCAGCGGAGGGCGGGTTGAGCGACTTGGGTGAAGCCATTGCTGCGGCCGCGAACTCGCTCCAGCGCCGGGTTGCGGTCATCGCCAGCGGCGACATGAGTCATCGTCTGACGGCAAACGCCCCGTGCGGATACCACCCCCGGGCGCATCACTTCGACCAGACGTTCATCCGTCTCCTTGGCAACGGCGAATATCGCGGACTGGAAAACATTGATCCCCAACTCCGGGAATGCGCAGCGGAAGACGCGGTGGATTCCACTTTGATTGCCGCAGCGGCGGTGGGTTGGAAGGCGGACGGCCACCAGGTACTCAATTACGAGGGACCGTTTGGCGTCGGCTACGGCGTGGCGATTTTATTCGCGAAAAATCCCGGATCGAGCGACGCGGAAACAACCCCGTCAACGGCGGCACCTCCTGATGGCGCGGTGCTTCCCACACTGGCGCGCCAGTCGGTGGAAGCTGCGTTGCGCGCCAGTTCCGAGTTGCCGCCGCCGCCGACCGGCGACTATCTGGCGGCGAGGCGCGGCGTTTTTGTGACCGTGTGTCGCCGCGACGGGAAGTTGCGGGGCTGCGTCGGGACGATTGTTCCGGTTGGCGCCGATCTCATGGCGGAAACCTGGCGCAACGCCCGTCTGGCGGCGTTTCAGGATTCCCGCTTCCCGCCCGTCACTGCGGAGGAACTGGCCGACCTGCGTTTTCAGGTCAGTGTGCTTCACTTCTTGGAAGCGATAACTTCGGCAACCGAACTGGATCCGCAGCGCTACGGCGTGATTGTTTCCACGGGGGATGGTCGTCGCGGACTCCTGTTGCCGGGCATCCAGGGCATCAAGACCAGCGAGGAGCAACTGCTGGTGGCCCGGAGAAAGGGAGGGATTGATTTGGACGAACCGGTGGCCCTCCAACGCTTTCAAGTGGATCACTTTGAAGAAGCCGTCTGAGCCTCCCATGACCACCCCGATCGCACAATCGGATCACCCGGCGCGGTGGTGGAAGGCGTTGCCGGATGGCAGGCTCGAATGCCGGCTCTGCCCGCGATTGTGCAAATTGCGCGACGGTCAGCGCGGCTTCTGTTTCGTGCGCCAGAACATCGGCGGCCGAATGACGCTTACCACCTACGGTCGCAGCAGCGGATTCTGCATTGATCCCATCGAGAAGAAACCTCTCAATCATTTTCATCCCGGCACCAGCGTGCTCTCGTTTGGCACGGCGGGATGCAATCTGGGGTGTCGCTTCTGCCAGAACTGGAACATCAGCAAAGCCCGCGAGTTTGACCGGCGGGCGGACCAGGCTTCGCCGGAAACCATTGCCGCCGCCGCGCGCCGGCTGGGCTGCCGGTCGGTGGCGTTCACTTACAATGACCCGGTGATTTTTGCGGAATACGCCCTGGATGTGGCGCGGGCCTGCCACGAGGTGGGCGTGGCGACCGTGGCGGT
>JALOTT010000241.1 GCA_025457745.1 Verrucomicrobiota bacterium | reverse complement strand
ATCCACGGATTCCACACCACGGTCGAAGCCGAACCTTCCTTCTCGACGCGAATCACGCGGCGCAACGACGCATCCTGGATTTCCACCGTGGCGATCGTGTTCAGATACGCCCGATCCACTTCACCGCCGAAACGAATCGTTTCGTTCGCGTCCGTGTGGCGGCTGAAATTCGTTGGTTGATTCAGGTAGTTCGTGCCTTTCAATCCGATCACCTTCACCGCGCTGATGTCGCCCACCGCAAAATAGGTGTGGAGACAGTTCTCAAAGGTGAACTCGCGCGCGGATTTGTTCATGACCACCAGTTCCACTGTCAACGCGTCGCTGGCCGTCACGAAATATTCCACCGCGCAGGCCGGATATTCGGGCGAGTCAATGCACTCCGGCCTTCGCCGGGCCATAGCCGATTCGGGGGCTGATCCTAAACCACAGGAATTCCGCCGTTCTTCGAGCGAGTCGGGCGTGGGCTTCGGCCCGGCGAAGGCCGGCATCTGCAAACGCACGCTCACCGCGCCATCGGGCGACACGCTCATTTCCCTCAACTCCCAATCCTGGATTCGTGCAAAGCCATGTTGGCCGGGTTTATCGGCGGGCTTACCGAACCACGGGAAGATGATCGGAATCCCACCGCGAATCGGCTGGCCTGATGCGAACCGGCTGCAATGGCTGAGAAACAACAACGGCGGCTCGTCATGTTTCTTGAAATGCGTCACGTGCGCGCCGTGCAGGTAAATTTCCGCGCTGCTCCACGGCGTGGTGATTTCGAGCATCGGCAAATCGCCGCGGCCATCAAGGAAAGTGACGCGCGGGAATGTGTCTTTGCGCTGGCAGGATTTCGATTTTGGATTCGACATACGATTCACCCTCACCCTAACCCTCCCCTGAGGAAGAGGGAACAGCAAAGTTGGTCTCCTGAACATTCCGACGGCGGCTGTTTCGCCGACAATCTGACTTCAATTCTCCCTCTTCCAGCGGGAGAGGGCCGGGGTGAGGGAGAACGAATTGGCTTTTCCGACAACCGCTCCGAACTCGACTTGGCGATGATTTTTTCCGTATGATTTTTTCCGCAGGGACACATAAGTTCACACTTGGCAACTCCAAGTGTTACGAGCTTCACAATTCAACTGGATTTGCCCGATGCCGTTGTGAGGGAGGCAAAGGCCGGCGGCCTAGTCGAATCCGCTTCCCTCGGCGATTTGCTCGCCGCCGAATTGCGTCGTCGCAAGGTTGCTGCCGAGTTGAACCAGGTGTTGGACGGCGTTCGCGCGCAACCCGGTGAACCAATGTTCGAAGAGGAAATTCAAGCCGAGGTGAACGCCGTGCGGAAGGAGCGGCGGGCGCGTGAAGCTGGTCGTTGACACGAATACGATCATTTCCGGCTGGCTCTGGCAGGGGCCGTCCGCGCGGTTGATTTCCGCCGCCTTGGGGACAAGCGCAGATGTTCCTTTCTCTGCCGATGCTGATCGCACTGTGGGAGACAATTCAGCGTCCAAAGTTTGCTCAACGGCTGGCTGGCCGTGGCGAGACACCCGACTCCATCATGACCCGCTTCCGCGCGGGCTGCCACGAAGCCGTTCCTGCCCGAATCATGCCGCACGCCGAGTTGCGCGACCGCGACGACCTCCATGTTCTGGCCTGCGCCGTATCCGCCAAAGCCGATGCCATCGTGACCGGCGACGAGAATTTATTGGTGATGGAATCGTTCCAAGAAATTCCCATCATTGATGCTGCCGAGGAAATAGTAGTATGGCGCTCCGTCTAGCGACGCTTGCTTTTCCCGTATAAACGGGAAGCGTTCAATTCCGCCCCCAGCCACCATTCCGAACCGTGAGTGCGGCAAATGGATCCAGACGCCAAGGGTGTGTCGGGGGTCTGTCTTTCCAATTCGAGAAAGTTCGCCACCGTTTTTGCCATGTGCAGTTCTTCGTCGGTGCGAATGACTCGCGCCGTGGCGCGGCTGCCGTCCCGGGTAATGACCGGCGCGTTCGCCTCGTTGCGCGCCGGGTCGAGCTCGATTCCGAGAAAACCGAGGTCGTCGCAAATCCGCGCCCGGATGACGGCGGCGTTCTCGCCAATGCCGCCGGCAAAGACCAGCGTGTCCAGCCCGCCCAGCGCCGCCGCCAGCGCGCCCAGCCAGCGCTTCGCGTGATAGCAGAACAGCGCCACGGTTTCCGCGGCTCGCACGTCGGTGCTTTCCCGCGCCAACAAGTCCCGCATGTCCGGGCTGGTTTCAGAAAGCCCCAGCAGGCCCGACTGCTTGTTGATCATCTGATGAAATTGTTCGCCCGTCATCCCCTTGACGCGCGTCAGGTAAGTGAACAAGCCGGGGTCCAGGTCGCCCGTCCGCGTGCTCATCATCAGGCCGGCCGTGGGCGTGAACGCCATGGTGGTGTCCCGGCACTTGCCGTCGCGCTCCGCCGCCATGCTGGCCCCGTTGCCCAGATGGGCCAGCACCACCCGTCCGCGCGCGGCGGCGGCACCGGCGGCGCGTTCCAGTTCCTCCATCAGGTAGGCATACGACAAACCGTGAAAGCCATAGCGCTGAATGCCTCGGCATCGTAACGGCGCGGAATCGGCAGCAACTTCGCCACGCGCGGCATGTCACTGTGAAACGCCGTGTCGAAGCACGCCACTTGAGGTACCTGCGGATACTCCTGGCCGATCGCTTCCAGCAACATGATTCCCGACGGCAGGTGATCCGGCACAAACGGGCTGAACCGGCGCAATTCGGCCAGCATTTCGTCCGTGACGCGTTGGGTGGTGTGGTAACGCATCCCGCCATGCACCACCCGATGGCCAATGGCGCGGATGGCGCTGAGGTTGATTCTGCTCCCCAGCAATTCCAGGAGCGGTCGGACAAACGCCGCATGGTTGGGGGTGGGAATGGCACGCCGCTCCCGATGGCTCGTCGCGACATCCAGCACGGACAGTTCACCGTCGGGCAAACCCACGCGCTCAAACTTTCCGGTGAGGACGCGCTCCAGTGGCGGGCCGACCCGAAAGAGCGCGAACTTGATGCTCGACGAGCCGCTATTGAGGGTCAGGACGAACTGCGCAGGGTCAGACTGTTTCTGTGCTGCCATTTCGGTGTTTGTTTGCATGATCTCTTTCTCTGACGGCGGACCAGCCACCCCGATCACGAGGCGGAGATGAGCCAACGATCAAGCCACGAATCCACGGCGGGTTTCCCGCCGTCGGACTCGCCGTAAAGTGACCGTCCGCGAGCGATACCATTCATAACTGCGCCGAATTTGGCAAAGGAAAAACCTAAATTGGCTTTTTGCGGGTTGCGCCTTGAATCCAGCCGCGCGTTGCCTGACGCTCGACCCATCGAGTAACGGATTTGCAACTTTGGAAAGGGAACGTCATGAGCGAAAAAAACGATCGAGCCAGTTGGATCAAGGGTGGTGCCGCACGCTGCGCCGTGCCGCCAAAGAAACCGGCGCAACCCCATCGCCTCGTGTTGCTGGGCGCGCCGGGCGTGGGCAAAGGCACCCAGGCCGAACTGCTTTGTGAGCGCCTTGGCACTTGCCAGCTCTCCACCGGCGACATCTTCCGCGCAGCCAAGAGTCTCCCCCCGGGCGAACGCACCCCCGCGCTGGAGGCCGCGCTCGATTACATGCGCCGCGGCGACCTCGTGCCCGACACGACCGTGCTCGATCTCGTTCGCGAGCGGGTCCATTGCCTGCGCTGCGAAAGCGGTTTTCTGCTCGATGGTTTTCCCCGCACGGTCGCGCAAGCCGAGGCGCTCAACGGGTTGCTCGACCGGGAGAAGATCAAATTGGACGCGGTGTTGAGCTACGATCTGCCCATTGATCAAATCGTGGCCCGCCTCAGCGGCCGGCGGACCTGCGGCGGTTGCAAAGCGGTGTTTCACGTGACCAACCGCCCGCCGCGAATCCCGGACCTGTGCGATCATTGCGGCGGCAAACTCCTTCAACGCGAAGACGACCGCCCCGAAGCCGTCCGCCTGCGCATGGAGGTTTATGAGAAAAGCACCAAACCGTTGGCCGACTACTATCGCCAGCGCGGGTTGCTCGTGACCATTTCCGCCGAGGGCGCGCCGGAGGCCATCTACGAGCGCACGCTTGCCGCGCTCAAAGGCAAAGGCGCGGCCACCAAACTTAGCGAGTAGTCGGCGGGATTGAAAGAGATCAAAAAAGTTTTCGGTCTTTTCTAAACTGTCTCTTGGCATCGCGGTGAGCTTTGATCGCTGAACGGAGCTCATCGAATGTTCCAGAGTTCCGAAGGTCGGCGACAAGTTTTGCCTCAACTCTTGGGGCGACTTGGATACCAAGGTTCTCCTTGCGACCTGGATGCAAAATATCCCAAACGGAACGTGCCGTTGTTGCCCTTCCACCACCTTCGACTTTGCTGCCAAACCCCTCAATCAGGACGTTCCAAGCGGGCCTGAACCAATCCACAAGTCGAGCCTCACCAAGTGCCACCCAGACCTCGTCCACGAGCATGTATCGGCACTGGAAATCTTCAGCCTTCAAATTCTGTGTGAGCGAGATTGACACCCCGTGTTGCCGCAATCGTTCGTGGAGCCTTCGATGCTTCGGCTTGCTGGTTAAGACTTCAAGAACTTCCTCCTCACCCTCTTCGGATGTTTCTTCTTCGAATAAACCTTTGCGGCTTCCGGGAGGGTCTGACTTCCCGATGTAAATGGGCGTCGGCTGTTCAGCTACCGGCGTCTGTCTGGTCGCGAGGAAGCGCTTGAGTGAGTTTGAAATCTCGCGATAAAGCGGAACATCCCCCCGATAATAGAGTGCGTAAATTCCCGCTCCCGCAAATGACTCGGCTGGTGGTAGCGGGTGCAGTTGTCTCTTGAAGAACTCGCGGACGATACTCTCGGCGAGATGATCCTTGTCGAGTGGATTGTATATGCGCTCGTCGTTCATGTGTTGCCTAAGTCCGCCGAAGCACAACCGCGCTTTCATAAAGTCTGGCGGTTGTTTTTGCCCCCTGCCTCACAGACGAGGAAACGATGCTTGCTCCCACTCGCTTCTGGCGAACGATGTGGATGTTCTCAGTTGTCAGGCCGTGCCGGCTTCCCAAATCCGACAGAATATTATCCACCGGGATTTCCACGCCTTGAAGAATTGAATTGCCAACCACGATGACCGCTCGCCCGTCCCGCTTCAACATCTGGCCAGCCACCCGGCAAAACCGATTCGTGTCATTGAAGTAACTGGCGGCATAATTAGCCCAACCGGGGCCGCCGTAAGAGCCGCGTTCCACGCTGATGCCCCGAATTTGAGCCAGCAGGCGTTCCAAGCCAGCATGTTCAGAGTCGAGCGGAACCTTTTCCAAATCTCGAACCGTCTGCCAGTATTTTCCAAAATTCTCGATTTCGAAACGCTTCAGTTCGCTCGGCTTGCGGACGAAGCCAAGCCAGAAAAGTTGCGGTCGTGTATTCCGAATGTAGTGATAATTGTTCAGGTAGGGTGGCGATGTGACAATCAAATCAACAGAACCCGGATCCAAGTGATGCAGGGCATTGAGAAAGTTGTCAGAGATAACGCGACCGACGGGCGACCGGGCTAATCGTTCCAACTCTTCGCGAAACCACCCCACGTCAGATTTCATCGCCAATAATTTCGTTACGATTGACTCTGTGACGGCGGCATCATCTTGCGTCGGCTTGCCGGAAGCTGGTCGGGAGGAAAGACTCGGTTCGTAAGAGTAATTGGACACGTTGACCATCACCGACCCGAAGGCCAGCGAGAAAAGGTCGCGGATCGGCGGAACACGCAAGCGGCTTATGAAACGCAAAGCCTTTAGAACTTTCACTTGCGTCCGGGAGCCGAAGAATGGGATGCGTGTCCGAAAATGTTCCGGCACCGAGACAGAGTCGCCTTTGATCTCCGGTGCCCGCATGTGCTCCTCAAACTTAAGAATGTAGTGGCTTATTTGCAGCGGAGAGATCGCCGCCGCTTCGCATTTGGTGCGAGCCGCCAATGCGGCATAGGGGTTAATCTCAAAGCCGATCGCATCATATCCGCAACGCAACGCCTCAATCAGAGTCGTCCCAACGCCACAGAAGGGGTCAAGTACGACAGCCGCTTGCTTGCCGTTGTTCGGCAAGTAGCGGCTGAAGGCATCACGGACAAACTCCGATGAAAACCCCGCTATCCACGGAACCCAACGATGGATGGGACGATGCTTGTTATCGGCGAACGCGGAATCCGCAAAGCCTCCGTTGAGCTTGGCGACGCCGTTGTTATGTGAAT